>NZ_JAUBQE010000004.1:149784-211037 GCF_036701115.1 Microcoleus sp. Pol1C5
ATTAACGTTACTCGCACCGGTGGCACGGCGGCTGCATCGATTAACTACCAGACTCTTGACGGTTCGGCAAGTTCAGCAGGCACTGCTGCAGATTACACTTCGGTGACGGGGGTGTTGAATTTTGCTGCGGGGCAAACTACCGCTAGTTTCACCGTGCCGGCTTTGACTGATGCGATTTCGGAATCGGCGGAAACGGTGAATTTGGTGCTCTTCGGTGGCAATGTCAGTAGTCCGTCAATTTTGACGATTAATGATGTGGCGACAACTCCGGGGACAACTCCGACGCCGGCTCCAACTCCAGCAACATCAACAGCAACCCAGTTTGTTTTTAGTGCGGCTACTTTCACCACTCCGGAATCATCTGGCTTTGCTACGGTGACAGTCAATCGCATCGGCCCCAGTACGGCTGCCGGAACCATTAGCTACAGTACTCTTGACGGCAGCGCCCTATCAACTGGAGGAACTGCGGCTGATTATGCGTCTACTGCTGGTGTACTCACCTTTGGCCCTGGGGTAACTTCCACGACGTTCAACATCTTTGTCAATGCTGATACTGTGCCTGAAATGACTGAGAGTGTTAACCTATATCTCAATAACGGCCCCGTCGGCACTCCGTCAACAGCAAGACTAGACATTATTGACGGTAGCAGCAGTGCATCTGGCAATATCTTCCAGTATAGTGCGTCTAATTACGGCTCGATCGGCGCTCAGGGGGGCGGCACAACGGTTACAGTTACCCGCTCAAGCGGCTTAGGTGCAGCATCAATTGATTATATTCTTCTGGCGGGTACTCCAGGCGCCGGCCCTGCACCTGTATATGGTACCGACTACCTGCTTAACCCGGGCGGCCCCACTGGCGGCACGTTGTCCTTCGCCGACGGCCAACTCAGCCAAACCTTTACTATTCAAGACAACCCATTTAGTACCAATAATGGCATTGTGCGCTTAGGTCTTGCTAACCCCACTGCGGGCTACAGTTTCGGCAGTACAGCGGCAACAAGTATCACTCTCATCTAAGGCTGTTAGTAGGGCGAGGAATCCTTGCTCTACTAATATGTCCCGCAAGTAGTTAAATGCTTTTTATCAGTCTGATTCCTCACTACAGCTTTTTTCAAGAAAGTGAGGTAGGCGGGTAAAATCTTCGCTAGCTTAACAGCAGCGAGCATTGTCACCGATCCAATTACTGACTTTCGTTCCGCTAGTGCGCGAGACAGCAACAAAGTTAGCAATGTCAGGCAAGATGCGATTCCTTGCAAGGTGGCCCTACCGATATTGAGAATAACAATATCACCAACGCTAATATCGTATTGCTGGGGTAGGTGCTAGTTTCGTCGTTTTCAACCCATTTGCTTTTTAGGTCTTATACAACCCTTTCAAGGTGGTACTCTTAGATGCTACGCGCGTTATTCGAGTACAACCTTGAACCCTTGTATAGGGAAAGAATTAGATTGCGATTTGCCATTGGGTGGGGGTTTTTGAGATTGTTGGTTTGTGGTAATTATTGTTTGTAAAACCGTCGCTAAATTTATCGATTGGATATTATGGTTTTTTTGCGTTTACCTACTTAATCCTTAATTTGTTTATAAGCTTGCTGACACTGTTGAAAGGTTGAGACGGAAGCTTCCCTATTCCAGAAATATAGTTGCTTATGTATTTTTATCAAAGTTTCGTAAGGCGCTGGCTGGGGTAATTGCTCGATTAATTCAAATATTCGCCATCAGTGGGGCTGGGTTGGTGAATCGCGGTTCCCGCATCATTTAACGGCTGCAACGCCGCCAGGTAAAGACAGCGACAAGCTTGGCGGTATTTCCCTTGCTGCTGCAACTTTTGCGATCGCAACAACCACTTTGCTACTGACAAATCTTTAATTGTGTTTTTCGCGCTTCCATCAGTTGTTTGATTGTTCTTTTTGAAATTATGAATATAAAAACGTAACAGTTGCTAAATCTGCCAACTCGCCCAGACTGCGAGCAATGCTAAGATTAACCAAAAGGTGGCTTTAGCGATCGCACCCAATATCGGGGAATCAAACCAAGATGGCAATTTGACATTCGGTATATTTTGGGCAGTTTTTAGTTCCCACCACTCCTGCAATCGCTGTTGCGACTGTCCTAATTTCCAACCCAAATTAGTTTTATCAAAGGAACTTTCAGACATAGATTTACATCTATGAGTAGATTTTTGATTGCGGATTAGAAATTTTTTTCTTCTATCATTATCCCCAAATCCCCGACTTCTTAAAGAAATCTGGGATAAGAGAGCGCGATCGCATTTGACGTTTGATAAGGTTGACTTAAATGCCAAGTTATTGTCCCTCATCCAAATTGCCGTGCGATCGAGAATCGCATTTGACTGATAGTCTTCTAAGGAGGCGATCGCCCAACCACTTGAACTCAGTTTTATTACCACAGAGATAAGTTTATTGTCAACTGTTTATAGACCCAAAATTGATTTTATTGAATTTTCCTTCTTCCTCAAATCCGTTACATCCCGTACAGTGCTTTGTTGCCGAACTGCCTTACGCCATAAATTTTGGGATACTTAACAGCCTCATAAGAAATTTTATAAAGATTTACAAAAGAAACGTGTCAGAATGAAAAGAATAAGGTAATGGGTAAAAGACAAGGAGGCACTGATGGTAGCGCTGACTGAACGAGTCCAACGCAGATTGACGGTGGAAAAAGTCGAAATTGCCCCTGACACAACGGCAATTCGATGCCTGGACTGGGATAGAGACCGCTTTGACATCGAATTCGGACTCAAAAACGGTACAACTTACAACTCATTCATCATTCGCGGTGAAAAAACCGCCCTCGTCGATACCTCGCACGAGAAGTTTCGCCAGCAATACATGGAAACTCTGACGGGCGAAATTGACCCCAAAGAGATTGACTATCTAATTATCAGCCACACCGAACCAGACCACAGCGGTTTAGTCAAAGATGTGCTTGCCTTGGCACCCCAAGCGATTGTCGTGGGGGCGAAAGTAGCAATTCAATTTTTAGAAAACCTTGTACACCAACCATTTGAGCGATTGGTAGTAAAAAACGGGGACAAACTAGATTTAGGAAACGGCCACATTATCGAATTTGTATCGGCGCCGAACTTGCACTGGCCCGATACTATTTTCAGCTACGACAGCAAAACTCAAGTGCTGTTCACCTGCGACGCTTTCGGGATGCACTACTGTTCCGACAGCACCTTCGATGACGATTTAGCAGCAGTTGAGGAAGATTACCACTTTTATTATGAGTGTTTGATGGCTCCCAATGCTCGATCGGTACTCGCTGCGATGAAGCGGATGGCAGAGTTGGGAGAAATTGGTACAATTGCCACCGGTCACGGGCCGCTGCTGCGGCACAATGTGGTGGAACTTACCGGACGCTACAAAAAGTGGAGCCAAGCGCAAGCTAAGGCAGAAACCACTGTAGCGGTATTTTACACCTCCGACTACGGATTTAGCGATCGACTCAGCCAAGCGATCGCCCACGGTATCACCAAAACCGGTGTCGCTGTGGAAATGATGGATTTGAGAATCGCCGACTTACAAGAAGTTGCGGAACTTGTCGGTAATGCTGCCGGTATCGTAATTTGTTCGCCGCCGAGTAGTGGTACTGCTGCTGCGAATGCCGAAGCTGCTATCAACACAATTTTAGTTGCAGCTAACAACAAACAATCTTTCGGTTTGTGCGAATCTGGTGGCGGCGATGACGTATCTATTTACCCGCTGAGAAACAAGTTCAAAGAGTTGGGTTTAAAAGAAGCATTTCCCAACATTTTAATTAAAGAATCACCGACTGAAGCGAGTTATCAACTTTGCGACGAAGCCGGCACCGACTTGGGACAGTGGCTGACGCGGGACAAGGCTGTCAAACAGATGAAATCCCTCGACAGCGACCTCGATAAAGCTTTGGGACGAATCAGCGGCGGACTCTACATCATCACCGCTCAAAAAGGTGATGTTAGCGGTGCGATGCTAGCTTCTTGGGTAACCCAAGCAAGCTTTAAACCCCTGGGTTTAACAATAGCAGTAGCGAAGGATAGGGCGATCGAATCGATGATGCACGCGGGAGATAAATTTGTTCTCAACGTGCTGGAAGAAGGCAATTATCAAACCTTGATGAGGCACTTTTTAAAGCGTTTTGCTCCTGGTGCCGATCGATTTGCCGGAGTTAAAACTCAACCTGCAACCAACGGTTCTCCGATTTTGACAGATGCTTTGGCATACATGGAGTGCGAAGTAGTCAGCCGGATGGAACTTTCGGATCATCATATCGTATATGCGATCGTCGATAGCGGCCGCGTATCCAATCCCGATGCACTGCCTGCCGTTCACCACCGCAAAGTCGGAAATCACTATTAGTAAGCAAGTTCGGCAACGCGCAGTGTACAGGGGGTTGAACGGATTTAACGGACTCTTTGTCAGGGGAGAAACGTGATTTCTTTTACGCAGCGACTCTCAAAGTAAGGTGCAACCTAAGCACCTTACCAGGCTCTCAAAGTAGGGTGCAATCTAAGCACCTTACCGGGCAAACCGTTGTCATTTTGACTCCATTTTAACTAGGGGAATTGCCAATGCCTGCCAATCTTTTAGAAGACCGAGATTACACAATTATTATTGCCAGAAGCGATGCCAGCCGAGACGCCCAACATCCTTGGTACGAGGAATGGGTAGAAGCACAGGCATCTCTGATCGACTTAGCAAAAAAATGTCAGGAATTTGACACCGACGGCATCACTCTTTACGAAGCTTCTACTCCTATGTGGAAGTATAAAAATTCCAATGTGGCGCGGTTAGCTGAAATTTTGCAGCGACAAAATACGGAACCGGATTCAGCAAACCCCACTGCAATTAATTTGGAAGAAGCTCTTAAAGCAAGTTTTAGCGATTATTTCGCCAACAAAACAGATGGCAAAGGGAAGAAAGGAGCAATAATTGTTGCAGTCCTAGATCAAAAACCAGAAAATACCGCTGCTGTCGCTGAAATTATTGTAAGTGCGGCAAATAAAATAGAGAAAGATGAAGAAATTGGAGTTAGCTTTATCCAAATTGGAGATGATTTGACAACCAGGGAATTTCTGACTGACCTGGATACCAATTTACAGGGTAGAGGTGCAAGGTTTGACATTGTAGATACCAAGTTTTGGCACGAAATCAAAAGAAGTTCTGTAGTTCAGTTTCTCATAGGTGCAATTAATGACTAACACTTTGACTCCAAGACTGGCTTCTGATACCAAACCCCGCGACGTGCAGTTTATCCCGATCGCACTCGATACTTTTATTGTGCGATCGCGCACTTGGGACAGACTCAAATTTGAAGTCGAGTATTCGCTGCAAAAGGGTACGACAGCAAATAGCTATATTATTCAAGCTGACAAAACTGCTTTGTTCGACCCGCCGGGGGAATCTTTTACTCAAAATTACCTGGAATTTTTGCAGCAACGGGTGGACTTGACAAAGCTGGATTACATAATTTTGGGGCATTTCAATGCTAACAGAGCAACCACGATTAAAGCTCTGTTAGAATTAGCTCCTGAAGTAGCTTTGGTTTGCACGAATCCAGCGGCAATTAGTTTGCGAGCCGCTTTCCCCGACCAAGAATTAAACATTATGATCGTTCGGGGAGAAGAAACTCTCAACTTAGGAAAAGGTCACGCCTTAAAATTCATTGCGACTCCGACTCCCCGCTGGCCAGATCAACTTTGCACCTACGATCCGCAAACTCGAATCGTGTTCACGGACAAACTATTTGGAGCACACGTTTGCGGCGATCAAGTATTTGATGAAGGGTGGAGCGTTTACAGCGAAGATCGGCGCTATTATTACGATTCCCTGCACGCATCTCAGGCAAAACAAGTGCTGGCGGCAATGGATAAATTTGCCGATTTACCCACAGCATTTTATGCTCCCGGTCACGGTCCGATCGTCCGTTACGGCCTTAATGAACTGAGCAATTTGTATCGGGAATGGAGCCAGCAACAAAATTCAAAAGACTTGACAGTTGCTTTGATTTATGCTTCGGCTTACGGAAATACGGCGACTTTAGCGCAGGCGATCGCCAAAGGAATT
This sequence comes from Microcoleus sp. Pol1C5, assembly GCF_036701115.1. NCBI lineage: Bacteria > Bacillati > Cyanobacteriota > Cyanophyceae > Oscillatoriales > Microcoleaceae > Microcoleus > Microcoleus sp. Pol1C5. Next base: position 155,855 of record NZ_JAUBQE010000004.1, read on the forward strand.
ACGAAAGCCGGCGTTGCTGTAGAAAGTATCAACTGCGAATTTGCTGAACCGGGAGAAATTAAAGAGGCGATCGAAAAATGCGCGGGATTTATCATCGGAACTCCCACGCTAGCAGGACACGCTCCGACGCAAATTCAAACTGCTTTGGGAATTGTTTTATCCACCGCAACTAAGAGCAAATTAGCGGGAGTTTTCGGTTCTTTTGGCTGGAGTGGAGAGGCGATCGACTTAGTGGAAAGCAAGCTGAAAGATGCCGGCTATCGAATTGGATTTGAGCCGATTCGAGCCAAATTTAAGCCGACGGCAGCGACGATTCACGAGTGCACAGATGTGGGAACGGATTTTGCTCAAGCTTTGATTCGATCGCAAAAATTGCGGGCACCGAAACCGCAGTTAGCAGCAGGGAGCGATCGCACTGAACAAGCAGTAGGTAGACTCGTTGGTTCGCTGTGCGTAGTCTCGGCGAAGCGGGAGGATGTCACCAGTGCAATGCTGGCTTCCTGGGTGTCGCAAGCAACGTTTAATCCGCCCGGTGTGACAATTGCGGTGGCGAAAGATCGATCGATCGAATCTTTGATGTACGCCGGAGATAAATTTGTGCTCAACATTTTAGCAGAAGGGGGACAGTTGCGGAAGTATTTCATGAAAAACTTTGCTCCGGGAGAAGACAGATTTGCCGGAGTCGAAACAATGGAAGCTAGCAACGGCTGTCTCGTTTTGACTGATGCTCTAGCTTATCTGGAATGCGAAGTGATAACTCGGATGGAATGCGGCGATCACTGGGTAGTTTATGCGGCGGTTGAAAACGGTCATTTGCTGAAAAATGACGGGGTGACAGCGGTACACTACCGGAAATCTGGGAGTCATTATTAAATCGAAACAATTTCGCAGAAACCTGTTGTTGTAGGGCGGTACCCTCGTACCCCCTCTTATTGTTGTAGGTTTCTTTTTACCCTGCCCTTCGACTTCGCTCAGGAACCGAGACTTGACCGCTCGCGTAGCCGAAGGGCATTATTCCTGATGCTAAGATAGCTTTTTAAGTTCTTCTGCGGTTTCGTTGAGGAGTTGCGTACTGAGTTTAACTTGAGCAAGACTACTCCCAGTTTCTGTTGCTCCTAAGTTAACATTGTTCATGGCCTCAAGCACTTGTTGAATTGCGACCGCCTGTTGGTTAGCATTCAGAGAAATCTGTTTGTTGTTCAAAAATACTTTGTCGATCGCATCTGCTACACCCGCAAAAATTTCTGTTGTCCCTTGAGCTTGTTTAATACCTTGCTCCGCTGTTTTTGCTCCTTCATTCGTTACTATCACCGTATGGTCGATCGCCACTTGAATTTCTGTCACCAGAGTATTAATTTTCTCGGCTGATTTTTTGCTTTCCTCAGCTAGTCGGCGAATTTCTGTCGCAACTACAGCAAAACCCTTACCATTTTCGCCAGCACGGACTGCTTCGACTGTGGCATTGAGAGCCAGCATATTGGTTTGGTTAGCGATATCGGCTACTAGGTCAGAAATTCCACCAATTTTAACAGCATTGTCGCTCAAATAGGTAATCTGTTTAGTAATCGCTCCTACTTTTTCTTGAATAGTTACTATCCCCTTCATGGTATTTTCTACGGATTTATTACCGGAATCAGCTAGTGTTAGCGCTTGATGAGCCGATACTGCTGATGCTTCTGCTTGCTTGGCTGAAAGTCCCGAAGCAACACCTAACTCATTCATCGTCGCAGTCGTTTGATTCACAGCATTAGCTTGTTGAGACACAGTGTGTTCCTGCTGAGCCACGGCGGCTGTGATTTGCGTTGAAGAAGAGGCAATCTTCCTCACAGATTGTACTATTGGGTTAACAATCTCACGGCTGACGATCGCAGTCAGGGATGCTGCAGACAACAAAGCGAACATGAGAGTAAGCAGTAGCAGGACGGTCAAATGCCCAATCTTCGCTTCAATTTGATCGTGTTTTGTTGCGCCGACTTCTCGCTGAAGGTCGATTAGTGCTGAAAAGTCATTAACTGTTTCGGCACCAAAGGGAGTTGTCGTAGCTGCGCGATACTCTGCTGCTTCCTTAACTTTGCCTGCTTGCTGCAACTCAAACCACTTAGGTCTGGCTGCAACATACCTTTGATAAATATCTTGCACTTTTTTGAAAGCTGCTTGCTCTTCCGCTGTGAGTTCACCTTTAGCATATTCTCGCAGGCTATCGTCAATTATTTTGTATAACTGTGGCTCTTGCGCCAAAATTTCCGCTCGCTTTTCAGGTTGAACTATAAACTGGGGGAAGCCGTAACGCAGCTTCCACAAAGCCGACTCGGCGTTGGCTAGAGCAACTGTCCCCTTAACTTGATATGTGTACAATTTCTCCGCATCTTCGGCTAGTTCAACTGTGTTTCGCCAACCAACAAACCCCACACCTGCGAGTAAGGCTATCAAAGCTCCAAAGCTAGCCAATAATTTAGCCCGAATCCCTAAGTTCATTGGATTTTAGATTTTATATTAAACAGAATAAGGAATAACTAGGCTTTGTCAAGCTCAGCATTCTTTTCCGGCCACAGATAAATAGCGCCAGAAATCAAAGTTAAAGCCACAGAAACCCAAAAAGCAATTACTGCGGGAAAATTCCACGCTTCAGACAGAGGAGCAATTAAAAGTGCGATCGCCACAATCTGACTCACCGTCTTCAACTTCCCCCAAATATTAGCTCCAGAAATCGTAGTTTTATTAACACGCCACCCCGCAATTGTCAACTCCCTTCCCAAAATCAAAAACACTCCCCAAGCCGGGACTCTACCCAACTCAATCAACACTAAAAGCGGCGCGAGAACCAACAATTTATCCACCAAAGGATCGAGAAACTTACCCAAATCGGTAATTTGATTCAGCTTCCTAGCCAAATAGCCGTCCAGCCAATCTGTAGCCGCAGCTACCACAAAAATCGCGGTGCAAATCCAGCGGCTTTGAGCGCTTGGGTCGTACAAACCGTAGAGCAGGAAAGGTACTCCCAGCAAGCGAGAAAAAGTAATCAAATTAGGCAAATTCATAATAGATAGGACTAAGGTCAACTGGAAAATTAAACAAAGGTATGTAGTTGGGCTTTAGCGCTCTTAGCTTAGGAAAGAGCCCTCAAGCGCAACTACCTACATAAAATTTAACCCTATTTGTGACAGTTGGTCTTAATCTTCATATAAAGAAGTTAGCGAACGAAACAGTGTAAGGTATTTAACGAATGTAACCTATCTCAGGAAGAAGTCAGAAGTCGATCGCGCAATTCATTAACTGTCGATCCAGTTCTATGATATAATCTCTGCCGTAAGATTGATTTTCTAATCCTTGTACCAAATTTTTTGGCAGGTCTTGGGCAATTTCACTGCTACAGGAACCAGCAGCTAAAGCAATAGTTGCTACTGTATCGACATCTCCCGAAAAAGCAATGCAATCTTGGAGCAGTTTGCTCATACTATCATTTCGCATAACCGCAGTAATAGCTGCTCTAACACAGTCCAAAGCTTTAACGCTGACTTCTCCTTGCCAAGGTATCGACCATTCACCAGCTACGTGCTTTTCTAGAAAATTTCCCAAATTCTTCTTTAAACCTAGCTGATAAATAAAGTAATGGGACATCAAAGCGGCCGCTATAGCTGCTTTAATGCCATCAGGAGTGTTGTGAGTAATGGCAGCTTGAACGGTAGCATTTTCCATGACTTTTTCAATAGTAGGAAAAAGGCCAATGGGCCCGGCTCGCATCGCCGATCCGCTTTTATCGCTAGCGGAGTGAATTTTTTCTAAGAATTCTTTTCCGTCTTGAACTTGTAGCAAAAAATTGTAAAATTTGCCAGCATAACCAAATCGCCGATCGCGGTGAAAAGCTGCAACAAATTTGCTGGCTAAAAGTTCCGGTGTCCAAGGTTCTCGGCTGACGATAGCTTCTGCGACGGCTAAACTCATCTGCGTATCGTCCGTGTAACATCCAGGCTGGATATCGTGACGGGGATGCTTGATGTAGCCGTTGAGATTGTTGTACATTTCGATCGTCTGCGGTTCAACAAATTCAAAACCGGCACCGTAAGCATCACCAATCGCTAATTCTATTAACATATATTTAATCCGTTTCCTACTATTTCATCGCCTTTTTTTTCCTAAAATTTAAAATCCAAAAACACCCCAAAACAGTAAGTCTATTAACACGCACCGTTTTTACTGAAGACAACCCAAATTGTTTGGCAAATCAGAGTGATGTCGTAGACAACAGACCACTTGCGCTGATAGTCGAGATCCATGAGTACAATCTCGTCAAAGTCTTTAACTCCAGACCGTCCGTTGACTTGCCACTCCCCAGTCATACCGGGTTTGACATTTAAACGTTGCCAGTGAAAATCGTCATAGGCAGCAACTTCATCAGGAATTGGTGGCCTAGTTCCCACCAAACTCATGTCGCCGACTAACACGTTCCAAAATTGAGGCAACTCGTCCAAACTCGTGCACCGCAAGAAGCGGCCGACGCGGGTAATTCGCGGGTCATTTTCATTCTTAAAAATGTGACCATTGGCTTGGTTCCTAACTAAATGTTTGAGGTTTTCTGCACCGACAACCATCGATCGAAATTTCCACATTCTGAAAAGCCGCCCTTTGAAGCCGCAGCGGACTTGACTGTAAAGCAGCGGACCCGGATTGTCAAATAGCATCGCCACTGCCACCGGCACCGCCACCGCAGCAGCAATTGCCAGTCCCAGCAGCGAGCCCAAAATATCGATTAACCGTTTTACCTTGCTAGTTACGGATCGGTGATGCTGTTTTTTTGATACGCCGACTCTGTAAGTAAATTCTTGAAAAAATAAGGACAGCATTTCTGATAATGATGATTTCCACGAGGCACCCATCGGAAATTTCATATGATTGCTCTCAACTTTAACGATACTCTTACGTCCATCTTATTAGCCATCCCAAATCTGCAGAGCCTGAAATGCTGAGCTTTGCACAATCTTTAAAAATGTATAAACTTTCTATGTGTTTTTTATAAGAACGTATAAAGTTTATGTAAAGTTACGTAAATTTACAGAAAAAAGTTACTCCTGGACCCAAAAAAACCTGGTTTCGACTAGGACTCTTCCCAAAAGACAGGGAGGATTCTACTGAGAAACCGGGTTTGTTGCCATTTAGCGATAAATATCGGTGCGAACATCCCAAGCAAGTGTTAGCGGCTCTAACAATTTTTGCTGGCTGCTAGAGGCGAGTTTGCCTAAATATTCGCGGACAACAGAGGCGTGTTCGAGATTCAAACGATAACCCCGTGAGACATCTTCAAAGAACAGCGGCTCAGCCAAAATTGCTTCCCAATCAGGATTTTGTCTCGACTCCTCGGCCAACAGCATGAAATCTTCCTCCGCAGGCACAAGTCCCGCCGGCAAATTTCCTTCCAAAATCCGCAAAATCCGGGGTTCGCAGGTGCGGGTATTCACGCCCTGACGTTCCAACAACTGCAAAATTTCCTGAAAGCTCAAAGTTTCCTCACCCAAAACCTGCATTAATTCCCACAGCAGAAAAAAGTCGCTGTACTGCTGCTGCGACACATCCAAAATGTGAGGATAGAGACCCAAACTCGCCAACCCGCAGGCAACTCGACCAAATTTTTGGGAAAAATTGGTACTTTGAGATACAGAATTTAATGCAGAATTGTGAATCTCAAAAATATCTCGATCGACCTGCAATTCGTGGTCTTGAACTACGATCGCATTCGGCAACTTCTGCCGCAACCAGCGGGCGATCGCAGGCCAAGCACCCATACCACCTGCACAAATCGCCTGATTAATCCCCGCAGGCGACATTCCCGCGCGGCTGAGCAAAGCATTCAATTCGCGGTTTAACTGCTGCACAAAAGGCACTAAAACCAGACTTTCCAAATCTTTGCGCTTCACATCCCAATGCTGCTGGTCAATATCCAAACCAAAACTTTTTTGATGTTGCAAAATAACTTTTATTTGCCTTGCTGCTTCTAACAATTGCAGGCCAAAAGCAGAACCTTGTAACCGCTGCTGCAATTGATAGCGACTCGGCAAATCTGGGTGGCCAGGACGTGGCAAATCGATCGACATTCCCCAAGTTTCATTTTTAGCCAACAACTGACAGATAATATCCTGATCGAAAGCATCGCCAGCAAAACTAAAACTCTGGCAAGTAAAATCAGCACGAGTTAAATCTTGAAGATTGGACGGCAACTCAACTAAAGCTAATTCCACCGTCGCCGCCCCCGCATTCAAAATCAAAGTTCCCCCGCTAAAAGATGAAGCATTCACACTCAGGGGTGCAGCTTCTTCAGGGTCCTTAGCAGAATCCACGGCTGACGACTCGACTTCCATGCCATTTCTCACAGGAGTTACAGCAGCCAGCAAAGTGGCGATCGCATCTTCCACCACAAAAATTTGCGAATCAGAAGCCACCAGAGACGCGCCCAAAACCGCCTCCCGCAGATTAAACATATAAACATCCGACCAGCCGGCTGGAGTCCCCAAAATGACACCCTGCAAGTCTAAAAGCGCCGCATCGAGAGTTTCTGGCGTCAGTCCCGAAGCCCTACAGATTAAATTGGAAACTGGCAATCCTGCAAAAATATCCCTTGGTGCAGAATCCAAAACTTCCCGCGATCCGTCAAATTTTTGTCCCCGCAAACTCGGATTCAAAGTAGCCAGCAGCGCCCGCACACCTTGCAGCGGCAAGGCGATTGAAAAAGCCTGCAAGGGCGACCACTGCAACAGCGGTTCGTACATCCCAGCAGCCTCCGGCTGATAAGGAATGCCCACCTTTAAAGGCAATTTAAAATTTTCCAGTAAAAATTCTCCTGCAGCCAAAGGCTGAGGTCGGAATCCCACCGACTTGACTGTCACCTCTGACCCTGGGCTTCCTGGGGCTGTTTCCGCCAGCACTGCAGCCGAGGGAATCCGAAAGCTGGCGTCTGCTGGGGAACCCTCAGCCTGCGATGCTTCCCAGTAAATCGGGTGCAACTGGCCGCTGGTGCGATCGAGCAAAGCCGCAGACAGGCCGCTGGAACCGAAATCAATGCCCAAATACCAGCTAGAATTCCGGCGTTCTGGGGATGGGGCGATCGCACCTGCTGCAGAATGCCCAGCCGATTCTTGCTGCTGTGTTCCGGCAAACTCGCTAAAATCGGTTTCCCCCTCAACAACTCCTGCTTTACTCTCTATCGAAATTAGTTTTTTTTTTGACTTTCTGGAGGACTCGATCGCAGTTCGTTAGTTTCGGCAGTTTCTGGAGGGGAAGAATCAGTCAAAGGGCGATCGGTCTCGGTCAAACTAGCCAAAATCTCGTCTAGCGTCAAATTCGAGCCGTCTTCCTCCGCAAACAAATCATCCTCAAGTTCGTTTTCCAAAACAAAGGGTTCATCATCAGAGGAGAGTTCCAACACATCGGAGAACAAATCCTCCAGCGTGCCGAGTTCTTCCTCTGCCGCCTCCGCAAAGGGATTGTTTGCAATACCTTCGGGGGAACTCTCCGATAAATCCAAGCTGTTAGCGGCTGAGAAATTCGATCGCCCGAAGCTAGTATTTTCTAATCCCTCCAGATTGTAGAGGTCTGCCTCCAAAAGTTCCAGAGTATTGTTGTCCAAATTTAGAGCTCGATCGAGGTCATCTTCTAATGCCTCGACCGGCAGCAAATCCTCGTCCGGCGAAGCTTGGATGTACCCATCATCGAGCCGCTGCGAGGATGAGTCGAACTCGCCAGTTTGCAAGTCACCGACACTGGGTACAGCGGGCGTGGCACTGGGGCGGTTCGCGCTAATTTCGGCAGGCGTTCTCAACGGCAAAGCTGCTGATGGAGGCTCAGTAGCACTGAACTGCTCGCTGAGGTTTTGAGGCGTTTCTAGATTTTCTCGATCGTCCGCGTCAATTTGCACCTCAGCAGTTGAGGGTGATGCTTCTGAAATTTGAGGTACTGTTGCCACTTGCGGTTGAAATAAATCTGCACTATCTAAAGTTAGACTCTCTACAGAATTCCGCATTACAAATTCTGAATTTTCCTCTACTAAAATCTCTTCCAGAGATTCGCCTTCATCCAGTAGATTTGCAAACAAATCTTCAGTCAATTTTAGCGATTCTGCATTTTCATTATCCGTCGCTGCTTGATATTCTACACCTTCTCTTTTTGTCTCAATTACAGTATTTTCTACCGGAAAATTTTCTATTTGTAATTCTACTTCAGGAACCGCTTCTCCCGCGAACAAGCTTGCATACAAGTCATCAATTTCTTCGTCTGTTTCTGTTACCCTGTTCTCCAATTCACCGCCAGTCAACCGAGTTGCATTTCGAGATATTTCGGGTGTATCACCCAACACATTATCTTCCCCATCCGGGAGCAAACTTGGGGCTTGAATGCGGTCGCGGTCGCGCCTCAACTTTCTGAATTGCGGAGAAATTTCTGTACCGGCATAGGGAAATCTGTCTGGGTCTCCGAATTCGCCGGTGCGAATTTCCTGTACCGAGTCTCCCGTCAGAGTCTCTGGAGTATTTGAAAGGGCGGGAGCGATAGGAGATTGATCGGCTGCTGTTGGGGTGACGGTTTCGAGATTATTTGCTAAATCGATCGGCTGTTGAACGTAGGAAGAGGCTTCTCGCCCCAACTGTGAAGCCAAGTGGTTGACCAAAGCCGCGAACATCGCCTCGCTCTGCTGGCTCAAACCGTACATATTTTCGAGTTCTTGTCTCAAGGAAGCTTGATAGCTTTGCAGATTTGCTTGCAAAGCCTCGAACACGATAGCCATCCTAGAATCGAGACTCATCAGCAGACTGTCAGCACGAGATTGGAACAGTTGCATTTGCTCCAACCTCTGAGCCGGCGTCAGCAGCGGGTGTTCTTCTGAGGTTTGTCGGTTCAGTGTGACATCAATAGCCGACTGTTCATCAGGCGCACGGCCCAAAGAGTATGGTGCTGCGCTGCTTTGCAATAACTGATTTTCTAGCGAACTTAGAATTTGGGAGAAATCGCTCGTCAAGGTTTCTTCCAAGCGGGCAGTCAGTACCTGCAAGAATTCAGCAATGATTTGCTGTTGGTTGGCTTGTTGTTGAGCTAGGGATTGTTGCTGCTGCCGTTTTGCTTCTAGCTGTTTGATTTCTTGAATTAGAGCTTGCTGCTCTTGTCGCAAAGCTTCTATGTCTTCTTGGAGCGGCCCTGTCAGGCTTGAACGCAGATGGCTGATTTCTCCGGTTACGGCAAGCATGATTTGCTCTGCGGCTGAGGGGCGAGGGGCGGGCAGAGGCACTTTGGGCACTGGAACTGGTTGCGGGGGCACATTTGGGCGGGCGGGGGCCTTTGGGACTGTTAGCTTTGAGTCTGAGGAAACCAGATAAGCGCGCACTCGCTCTAAAAGTTGGCGCTGGTGGACAGTATCTATCGAACCCGTCCAAGGCAAGCGGGGTGCGGGCTTGCTGAGTACCTCGTCTATCTCAGCAATCAGTGCTTGAATTTTGTACTTCTGAGAATTCAAGGGCGGAACCTCTGGGAATGCGGCTTGGGAGAAACTTTACCGACAAAAGACTGAAGTCAGGCGGCAGCGATGCCAATAGATAGAATAATCTGAATGCGAGTCCGTCAATAATTTACTAATATTTTCTGACAACTGTTAATTAACCTTTTGCCTTCGGAGCGCTTCTATTGCCTATGATAGGTTAGTCGGTACTTCCGCACCAAATGCCCGCTTCTATCAATTCCAAGTGCTTTCAAATTCTGGGACTCAGGGGCGAGTTTCCCTGCCCGGAGGCTGATTCCTGCTCGGAATAGCTGCGAGCCCGACGAACTTTTGCCTTCACCTGCTTGAACGGCGGGCCGCACACTGTCACCGCGAGTTTCATTAGCATGGTGGCGCGCCAGTGTCTGTTCATTTTTCACCGACTTGGAAAAAACCTCAAACAATTTGCGATTTGGGATACCGAGATTCGGGATTGTCCCCGTATACTGGATTTGAGTAACCCTTAATTATAGCCTATTATCTGTATTCATGGCTAGATACTAATGGTACAATAATCTTGGGTAGCAGAAAATTTTGCTGGGAGGTCGGTGGGTTTGGCTCGCCAAGAGCGCCTGTCTTTAGGCTCGCAATGGCTGTGGATTTTGCCGATCGTGCTGACATTTGCCAGGTTCTAGGTAGTTGCTCGGATTTGGTCGCTGTCTACCTTGCTTGCAGGCTTGTACTCGTGGATTTTACCTTCTCGACAGCAGGGCCTAGTGACAACAAATCTCTCAGCAGTGTTAAGCTTGTCTTCGCGAAGTGCTTTCAAAGGTAATTCGATCGGCTCAGTGGTTTGCCACATTGCTAAAATTTTGTTAATAAAATTTGCTCAGTGGTATATATCTAAAAAATTATGGTATATTTTTTAGTTTCTAGCTCCCAATCAGAGCTTGAGGTTATTAATTCCCATATTGAGCCTTTGACCGCAAAACTTTAGAGGTAAAATTTCCGATTTTAGATCCTTGATTTTAGATCCTTGTTTCTCAAATCTTGAATCTCAAATCCAATGACTCGGCTGCAAGCTATTTGTAACTGCCCAGCGCAGCTCAAGCGCATAAATTAAAATGATGGCCTCATGGAAGACCGCTTTAACACCCGAGATCCGAACTCTAATATAAATCAATTGATAGTTTCTACTCCTTTTTTTGCAGGATTACCCGATCCTGTAATCGAGAGAGCAACTGTCCACATCGTTACCCGCAGTCATCCGTCAAATCAAGTGATTTTACTCGAAAATGACTGGGGAACATCAGTGTATTTTATATTGGATGGTTGGGTGAAAATTCGCACCTACAACCTAGACGGAAAAGAAGTAACACTGAATATTTTAGGGAAAGGAGAATTATTCGGGGAAATGGCCGCGATCGAAGAAGCACCGCGATCGACAGATGTGATCACCCTAGCCCCGACACTGATCGGTAATATGCCATCTCAGGATTTTGTGCAGCTCATTCATACCGAGCCGCTAGCAGGTATTCGCCTAGCTCAACTGATGGCGCGTCGCCTGCGACAAGTCAACCGCCGCCTGCGTTTGCGAGAGTCTGACAGTACCTCGCGAGTAGCAGATATTCTATTATTTTTGGCAGAGGGGCAAGGCAAAAAAATCCTGGAAACAGGAGGTACAGAAATACCGAACCTGCCACACAGAGAACTGAGCAGCCTCAGCGGGCTGGCTCGCGAAACAGTAACGCGAGTGCTGAGCAAGCTGGAAAAAAAAGGAACTATTCAGCGCGAACGTGACGTTTTGTGCATTCCCGACCTCCACGCCTTAGAGCGTCTGTTAGTCTAGAATTATCAGAGTTTGCTTTTATTGCATCTAATTCAAAAGCACTCTCTGTTAACTAACTGATATTAATGATTTCCCGGAGGAGGTAAAGCTGTGAGTTTTAAGAAAATTTTCGCCGCCTTAGATGATTCTGAACTGGGCCACCGCGTGTTCACTCAAGCTTTAGAATTAGCTCTGAGCGATAGCGCCCAGGTAATGCTATTTAACTGCGTTACTGTGAGCACGGTGGGTCAGACGGCAGTGCCAATTCCAGTAGATTTGGGAATGAATGTCGAGTTAATGGATCAAGCTTATCAAGCTCAACGTTTGCGGCTGGAAAAGGAGGTAAAACACGCTTCGGGTTTGCTGAAAAATTACTGCGACGCCGCAGCAAACAAAGGATTGCAGGTGGAATTTGACTGCAAAATGGACGGAGATCCGGGGCATTGTATCTGTGAATCCGCCGAAAATTGGGGCGCAGATTTAATAGTGTTGGGGAGGCGCGGCCGCACGGGGTTCGCAGAAGCTTTCCTCGGCAGCGTCAGTAATTATGTCGTTCACCACGCATCTTGTTCGGTTTTGGTAATCCAGGAAGTCAAAATCGAAAAATAAATAATGCTGCTGAAAATTTTGGCTGAGAAAATCCATCTAACATAAGACTTGCGTTCCTACCTAAACCCGGTTTCTGCGAGCAATATTAAATTTGGTGGCGAGGCATCCAAACACTGAAACCGGGAATCAGCCGTATCGGGCGCAAGTCCCCTAAAATCTAAAATCTAAAATCTAAAATCTAAAATCGGGAATCAGCCGTATCGAGCGCAAGTCCCGTAAAATCTAAAATCTAAAATCTAAAATCTAAAATCTAAAATCGGATGAGTGATTTTTTGTCAGCAGATGCTGCCTCTAATTCGGGTAGTTCACCCAATACAAATAACGAGCCACCAACCGCGGATATTTCAGCAATGGCTGGCGATCGCCCAAATCCCGATCAGGGGAAGCGCGCCTCTGGGGAAGCGCCTTTAAGGCTGGTAGAAACGGCTTTTTTGGCAAGTACCGCTAGCTTAATTTGGCTGGTAAATTATTACTTTCCGCTGGGCCCTTTGCTGCGGGTTTTTTTCCCGATACCCATCGCCCTGGTTTACTTGCGCTGGGGCAACCGAGCAGCTTGGATGGCAGCTTTGGTATCGGGTTTGCTGCTGTCGGTACTGATGGGCCCGACGCGGAGCATTTTATACGTGATCCCTTTTGGAGTTATGGGAGTTGCGCTGGGAGGACTTTGGAGGCGCAAAGCGAGTTGGTCACTCTCTATTAGTGTGGGCGCTCTCATTGGTACTGTAGGCTTCTTTTTTCGGTTTTGGCTGCTGTCAGCGTTGGTGGGTCAGGATCTATGGGTTTACGTAACCGCCCAGGTAACAGAGATGGTGGAATGGGTGTTCGTGAAGCTGGGCTGGCTTAATGTACCGAGTTTGAACACAATTGGGGCGATCGCCGCCGGGATGATTTTGGTTAACAATATTGTCTATTTATTTGTAGTGCATTTAGTAGCTTTGCTGCTGTTAGATCGTTTGGGAAATCCGATTCCGCGGCCGCCAAGCTGGGTGCAACTTTTGATTGATTATGAAGAGTAGTTATTGGGCATCGGGCATCGGGCATCGGGCATCGGGCATTGGGCATGGGGCATTGCTAATTGCTAATTGCTACTAAATAACTAATGACTAATAACTAATAGATCTCTCCTGCAAAACAAGTCTTGAACAGGCAAGATGCCTGTTCCACAATAATTATTGCAGAGGTCTAATGACTAATGACTACTGACTACTGACTAATGACTAATTTATGATTGGTATTTATACAGAAATTGAACAGGGGCAGCGGTGGCTCGATCGCTATCGGGGACGAAAACCGATATTTGCCTGCGTGTTAGGATTTACCGCTACAGGCTTAATTCCGGGGATTTCAGCAGCAGGAGCAACACCGCACGATCGACAATTTACTTGTTTAGCCGATGCAGAATTTTTGTATAACGGCCCCCAACCGTCGCCCCAATATCCTTTGCCGCCCCTAGAAGCGGGTGCCTCGCCGGTACTGATATCTCGCGCTGTAGTCGAAGCTTTGGAACTTCCCCTTTACCTATTTAATGCTGGTTTGCCCCTCCCACCTCCCGTACCTGCAATTGATTTGGGTGGCACTCCGGCAAAGTGTCTGATTTCTGGGAATGCTTTAGAACTCGAAACAGTCAAACATTTGCTCGAACAAGGATTAATTTGGGGAGCTAAATTAGCCGATCAAACTAATGGCAGCTATTTAATTTTAGGAGAGTGCGTAGTTGGGGGAACGACTACTGCTTTGGGCGTGTTAATGGGTTTGGGTATTGCAGCGGCGGGCAAAGTTAATAGTTCTCATCCTCGCTGCAATCACGCTCAAAAATTGGCTGCGGTGACAGCGGGACTCAATAATGCTGAGTGGGAAATTAACGGACAAAACAGCACTCCCCTGGAATTAATAGCGGCGGTGGGCGATCCGATGCAAATAGCGGTGGCGGGAATGGCGATCGCCGCGAGTCGGACTTGCGGGGTGCTTCTGGCCGGGGGTACGCAAATGCTGGCAGTGTACGCTTTGATGCAAGCCTTAGCCCGTGAATATGCTCTAGTATGGCGTCCCGAACAAGTTGCGGTGGGGACTACGCGCTGGGTGGCCGAAGACCCTACAGGAGACACGATAGGACTCGCTAAAGATATCGGCGGTGTGTCTCTGTTGGCCGCGCAGCTAAGTTTTGCTGGATCTCGCTACGGACAACTGCAAGCTTACGATCGCGGCTATGTTAAGGAAGGTGTCGGTGCGGGAGCCTGTGCGATCGCCAGTGGTCTGACTGCAAATTGGACTCCTCCTCAACTCCTCCAAGCTGTTGAAGCTTTAGCCTCGCGGTGTGAAATTAAACATTAGAGAGTCCTGGAGGCAAAAAACCTGGTTTTTACTGAAAATATTGGGGTTTTGCAGCGACGAATACACTCGCAAACCGGATTTTTAGTTTTCTGGGCGTCCACGAATCTTAGGAATTAAACATTAAAAATTCAGATGCGCCGATCGAGCTGCGAACATGGTTGTGCTGCTCACCCAGCTTCCTTTTGGCTGAATAATTATATCACTTTCTGTAGCATTTATGCTCTCAGATTTACATAGTTTTCTACACAATATCTGGCTTTGATGCAGTATCCCCCCTGCTACTTGCAGGAAATAAAAAACTCTATGCAATGAATCTCTAAGTAGACGAGCATAAATCAACGCAACTTGTATTTTTTTTGATTAGTACCCGATCCCCGCTAGCAATATTTAATTAGGCCCGCCTAGATGTTGCGAGTGCATTCTTTTGGAGAGCAACTGTTCTTCCAAGGCTGCAATTCGATTGTAAGCTGCTGTTAGCTGAGCTGTTAAGCGCTGGATTTGAATCTCGGCGCTCAGCTCTTTTTCCAGGCTTTGAGAATTCTTGTCGAAGTAGCTGTCATCTAACAGTATGTCCTTGTGTTCGAGGAGGCCGTCGAGACTGCTGTAGCTTTGATAGGGCGAGGTTTTGTCATTTCCTACCGTTCCAGAGCGATCGTTTCTCTGTTGCTGGGTCAGCTTCGTCTCCGTGGCAGACGCCAAGAGCTTTTCATTGAGGTTTTCTATGAGTTTGTAGAGGGCCTCGATTTGTTGGCTCAATACTGTAACTTGCTGGCGGAGCGCTTCCATACAATCATCCTTTGGCTCGTAACTTAATATCTTTACATTTTAGGTAAATCTTTACATAACTTGGATTTATCACTAAATTATTTAATTTTTGACGTAATTGTTGTGTTCCGAATCCTCACGGTAGATTTAGGGAGCCAGCTTGAAGATAATCGATCGCCATTCGTGAGTCGATTGTAGATTGTAGATTTTAGGTTTTACATAGTCTTGGACACAGGAACCGGGTCGGTTAACCCCTATACTTCGTTCAAACCTTCAATCCTTCAATCAGAGTTAAAACGTCGGGTTTCTGAGAGTGGGATTGCAGAGCGTCCTATTAGATTGACTTCGCTCTCGCCAGTGCTTTCAGGATTCAGATGAATGAATTTTTAGTTTTTTTAGTTATTAAGCTGTCGCCGATTTAAAAAGGATTTTTCACTTCGGTTGTGTAAAAAGCGTCATCCAACGGCAGATGGCAGCGCTCTCGTTATTTCGTTATATTAAAAAATGTAACACAGATGCAGTCGATCGACCCGGCTGGCGAACACAACTGGCTCAAAGGAACTTGGAACAGAGAAATTAGCCGTTAAGTTGACGGAGTTTTCGGCATCGGAAAGCTCGATCGACAAGCTAGAAGGTAAAATCAGGGCAAGAGCAAAACAGACTCTTTTGGCAGCAGAACCGAGTACAATGGCTCTGTGTTTGAGGAAGAAATAAGACAAATCGGCGCCAACTACCGGACTCGACAAACAATTATTTCCCGGGCTGTAGAACACAAAACGATCGGTCAATATTTAGAAAAGCGGATTCACAGGTGAAACGAAGGTCTTTGCTATTGGGGGCCGCCACCCTAACTTTAAGTCAATTGGCGGCAGGGTGCGACTCGAAGCCCATTCTCAAAATTCGATCGCTCAAAAACGGTATTCCGGCCCAACTGGTAAGCAAATTTAGCCGCGATGTACAACCGTCTCCGCTTTTGCAGGTAACGCAAGAAGGACAATTAAAAGAATTATTCGCCCTGTTGCAGGAGTGGAAACAGGTTCCCCAATCAAAAAATCAAGCTAACTTGGTGATGTTGGGAGATTACTGGCTGACTTTGGCAATTAGGCAAAAATTGATTAAGCCGATCGATCCTGCTAAGTTTGCTAATTGGCCACAATTGCCCGAAAGATGGCAAAAACTCGTCAGGCGCAACGATGAGGGTAAATTAGATCCTCAAGGTAAAGTGTGGGCTGCACCTTACCGCTGGGGAAGTACGGTAATTGCCTATCGAACCGACAAATTTAAGGCTTTGGGGTGGACTCCGACAGATTGGAAAGACTTGTGGCGAGTCGAATTGCGCGATCGAATTTCTCTGCCAGATAGTGCCAGAGAAGTTATCGGTTTAACATTAAAAAAACTAGGAAAATCTTACAATACGCAGCAATTAGAGCGAGTCCCAAATCTTAAAAAAGAAATCGCAAATCTGCACCAACAAGTTAAACTTTATAGTTCTGACTCTTACCTACAACCATTAATTTTAGGCGATACTTGGTTGGCAGTAGGTTCCTCTGGGGACTTGCTGCCGCTGCTGCAAACTCAAAAGGATATTGCTTTAGTAATTCCTGTTTCGGGAACGGCACTTTGGACAGATTTGTGGGTAGAACCAGCATCAGGGAATCCAGTTTCTTTAGTTGATAAATGGATTGATTTTTGCTTGCAGCCTCGGGTTGCTCCTCAATTATCTTTGCTGGCTAAGGCTAGTTCGCCGATAATTGTCGGCATGAAACCCGAGGATTTGCCGGAAGCTGTTCGCACTAATTCTGTGTTGTTGCCAGAAGCGAAGATTCTTGCTGCTAGCGACTTTCTCCTGCCGTTTGGGGATGGGGGGATTGCCCAATATCGATCGCTCTGGCAAGAAACTAGGCAAGTAGTGAGAAGTTAAAATGCACGGTGCGTCAGCTCTTGATTTATCCATTATTCATCAAATTACTCGCTGCTGGTGCACCCTACTAAAATCCTTTCACCCTTCCTCGAATACCTGGATTTGAGAGAGATTCTAAATCAATCCGACAGAAGCGCCGATCGCCCTTGCACGAATAAACTGCCAAAGCCGTGCCTTGACGATTGCAAACTCGCACATTGTAACCGTATTCGCTGGCGACAGTCCCAAAGCGGTTGACAAACTGATAGCGTTCCATATAATCGAGCAAACTCCAAAGTTGGCGGTTAACTATGATAATTACCCAAGTATTGCCGGGATCTACAAACCAGCGATCGAGCAATTTCCCGCCATAGAGTTTTTGAGCTAACCACAGACTCGGCACACTTTTTTCGGTTTGCGACAGCGGAGGCGACGGCAAATTAGCAGCGTTGCCAGTCGGGCAGCTCGGCTGCTGGGAATATGCGGCAGATTGTCCCCACAGCAAGGCTCCGAAGCACGCAGAACCCGCAATAAGGAACAAAAATAAACTTTTTGTCAAAATGCAATTATTGCGGGTATCAACATCGTATTTCATAATTATTTTTGGCTTTGTTATATATTTTCTATAGGTGCGGGTTTTACCAATTATTCATGTCGGAAAATTGCCATCTAGAAAACCCGTCCCCGCATAGGATAGAACCTACATCAACCTTACATTTTATTATATGCAAAAGATGTACATGCCAATTTTGTTTTGTGTGGTGGCGAGTTTATGAGATTGTTTGTTTTTGGCTTTTATTATTAGCCCGCCCCTGAAGTCATGTTAAAATTCCGATCGCCTAAACAATGAAGCAGGCAGACAAACAGTAAAAGTAGAACCGCAATCTATATCGCTAGTAACTTCAATATCGCCGCCCATCATCTGACAAAAACGCTGACTGATAGTCAGTCCCAAACCAGTACCGCCGTACTTGCGAGTAGTTGAATTGTCGGCTTGAGTAAAAGGTTGAAAAAGTCGCTCTTGCTGCTCTTTTGTCATGCCGATGCCCGTGTCCGTCACTCGGAAAATTAAAAATTCTGCATCCAAAATTAACAGTTGAGCAACTCTCGGTTGATATTTATTTTTTAATTCTTCACTGGTAATTCTTTCGACAGTAAGCACGATCGTCCCATTAGCAGAAAATTTAGCAGCATTGCTGAGCAAATTCAGCATTACCTGCCGCACTTTCATCAAATCGCCGTGCATCGCGCCGATATTCTCAGAACTCAATACTTGCAAAGTATTGCCGTTTTTATCCATTAGCGGTTTGATAGTTGTTACCACCTCCTCGATTAAGCCTCCAACATCGAAGCTTTCGAGGTAAATCTCCATCTTGTCAGCTTCAATTTTGGAGATGTCGAGAATGTCCTCTATCAGCCGCAGCAAGTGTTTGCCAGCAGTGCGAATTTTGTCTAAATCCGAGACAACCTGTAAGTTGCCTAACTCTTCGGCATCTTCCACCAGCATATCGCTGTAGCCGATAATCGCATTCAGGGGAGTTCGCAACTCGTGGCTCATGTTTGCCAGAAAAGCACTCTTGGCACGGTTGGCGAGTTCTGCGGCTTCTTTGGCCAACTGCCACGCTTCCTCAGCGTCTTTGCGTTCGGTGATATCTCGCAGTGTCGCCACCACCGCTTCGACGCTGCCGTCTGTCGCACAAACCGGGCTGAGAATGTACTCGTAGTCGCGGGTTCCCCAGCTTGCCGTGGGGACAATTACTTCGCCTTTCACGGGCTCGGCTGTGGCAAATATGCCGTGGCATTCTTGGTGAACTCGCTGCATAATTGTTGGCGACCAGCCTAATTCCTGCCAGGTTTTGCCAATCATTTCTCTGGGGTTCATGCCGGCAGCTTGAGCGGCGGTGCGGCTGACATAGGTGTATTTTCCCGATCGATCTACCAGAAAAATTAGGTCAAGGGAAGCGCCGAGAATGCCGTCAACTGTTCTGGCGTGTCGGGCTACCTGAGCGGTCATTTGTCTAACGGTGATGGCGCCGCGGACTCTGGCGGCGAGCTCAAACCGCAAGAGTTCGTTGGCTTGTTTGAGGAATAGGGTGCGCTGTTCGACTTCTATTTCTAGTTCTGCTTTGGCTTTTTCTAGGGTGAGTTCGGCAAGTTTGCGATCGCTCACATCTGTAGAAATTGTACCGACTGCATAAGCTTTACCTTCGGAGTTGCAGAGGGGAAATTTCAGAGAAATATAAGTGTGCGGGCCGTCGTCTTGAGGGATGATTTCTTCGAGGGTTAGGGGCGAGGAGGATTCAAGAACTTTTAGGTCATTTTCTCGCAAGGCTGCTGCTTTGTCTTGGGGAAAAATATCGCCATCGGTTTTTCCTGTTATTTGCTCTTTTGCGATGTCGAACAAATTGTCAAAATGGCGGTTGGTGAGCAGGTATTTTCCCTCAACATCTTTTATGTAAATTACTGCTGTTGAGTTGTCTAAAATCGCTTGCAGCAGTGCTTCGCTCTTTCGCAGGGCTTTTTGAGTGTTTTGGCGATCGAGTATTTCTGGCTGCAATTCCCAGTTGAGGCGATTTAAGTCTTGCCAAGCTTCCTGGACTAGATTTAAGGCGATCGCACTTTTTTCTAGTTCTGTATTTACCTGCCGCGACTGATTTGAGACGGAGTTTTCGGCCAATTCTAGGGGTTGGAAAGCGAGCGGGATGTGGGGATTTGCGATCGGGAGATCGCCCGGATTTTTTTTATATCGAAAATCGACCGCTAATTTACCGTTTAAACTCGATTTTTTAGGGAATAAATCTGGAAATTCGCCTAAATTTAAATTGTCATAAATTAAATCCAAATTCCGGGATCGCTGCTGCGGTTGGGCAGTGGGGTTAAATGCCCAATTCCCCTCTGCTGTTGATAAATTTGAGTTACCGGGTTTGGCAATCCGGCGGGTGACAGCAACTGCCAAGGCGAAGGGGACAACGGCAGCAGCAGACAGTGCCAGCAGCCAGTTGTTGCCCCACCAGGTTTCGATCGAGGTTTTGGGGATAAATCGCACTAAAATTGCTGCGGGTTTTCCGGCTAAATTGCCGAGGGATTTGGCAGCTACTGCATGAGTTTGACTGCCTATGTGTACGTTTCCGGCGACTAATTTGCCGTCGGCGGCGAGTGCAGATTTTAGGAGAGATTTGTCTATTGAATTTAAGTCTGGCAACTGTTGGTTTTTTGTAACTGCTTGCGAACCTGCCAAGACAAATTTGCCCTCAGCCAGCGGTACGTAGATAGCGTGATATCCGCCGCCCTGTAAATTGAGGGTTTCGCTGTTAGCGACTGCCGACGTTTGGCTGATAATTTTTCTTAAGACTAAAGCAGCAATCACTGTCTGATTTTTGGGATCTTTTACGGGAATTGCTGCGTAGCGGACGAGCACAGGTCGATCGACCTTTCCGGGCAACAAAGATCCCAATTGTTCCTGAACTTCTGATTTGGCAATGATTTCGGTAGCTGTAATGGGGTTTTTTGCACCCAATACTCGATCGACTATTTTTGGCAGGTTAAAACTTTTTCCCTTCTGGTTGGGGTTGACGCTAACAACTATCTGTCTGTTTTTTCCAACTAAGGCCGCGCTGTCTATTTCCCCTGTCTTGACTTGATTTTCTAGAATTTGCTTGACAGATTTTTGCAAATCTGATATTTTTTTCCCGCTGTTGTAAGCTAAGGCTGTTTGGGCGATCGTTTTGCTGTCAGAAGAGTTTTGCAAACGGTCTGCGGCGCGATCTAGTTTGAAATTGTAGTTAATTTTACTAAGGCTCAGTTCTGATTTAGCTTGATTTTGCAGTTCGTTGTTTCCAACTGCCGATGTTAGCCAAAGTGCTGCTCCCGTTAGTCCGACTGGCAAGATTGTTTGTAACGCCAGCAGTCCAATTAGCTGTTTTCTGGTAACAGATAAGTTATAGGTGCACGGCGTGAAAGCTGCTTTCACTCTTCTTTCGGAAGTTGCAACTTTAGTTTGTTGCAGACAATTTTGCTGGCTGTCGTTTAACTGAGTATGAGCCATAGTAGTAAATGCGGGATCGGTTGTAGATGACAGGGCATCAATTAATCGGGAAGGCAATCAATTTTAGATTTTAGATTTTAGACTTCGGCGTGAGCGCTCAGGTGAACGATTGTAGATTTTATATCGAATTCGGTTAATAAATGGTCATAAATTTATTCGGTATCGCCGACCAACCAAACAAGAAAATGACTGGGGTCTTCTCAAAAAAATCAGTTTCTAGGTGTCAATCAGATTGTGTTATTTATTTGTTTTTACATATAAGAGTCTCGGCTCCATTTAAAGTGTGTTGGGAGCATCCAAATGAGTGCTTTCACAGGAGTGTTTGCGCTTAGATGTAGGCTTGGCTGTGCAAGATATTCACACTCCTCAAAAACGCTTTTTGCCAAATCGGGATGCTCCCGCATACAGTCGTAAAACGAAGTAGTTTATCGATCGACAGTATGGTAAATTTACTTAAACCAAAGTTTAGCGTAATTTTTGCAAAACTTTAGATAAGCTCGATCGCCTTTTCCCTTCATCACCTTTTTTTCAATCCCACAACCGCCTGCCTGCTTTGCCCCCGAGTCGCTGGTGAGTATCTTTGAGCAAAGTTGGGATGTCTAACTCTTCGGGACACCGGGGCAAACATTCGCCACAATCGGTGCAGCGGTTGCCTTTGCTGCCAGGAAACCAGTGTCCGGCATTTTCAAACATGGCGTAGCGGTATTTGCCAAAGTCAGTCATGTCGCACCCGACGGCGAGATTGCGGAGTCGCAATACTTCGGGAATGTTGATGTTTTCCGGACAAGGCAAACAGGCATAGCACTGGCTGCATTTGTCGGTTTTCAAAGTGTCTGCAATAGCCGATTCTAGCCGATCGAACGCAGCGATTTCGGCGTGGGTGAGGGGAAAGTCGCGATCGCAATATTGCAGGGGTTGCTCTAATTCTGTCGCATTTGCCGCCCCCACACTCAAAGTCCCAATCCTAGTATCGCTAAGTAAAAACCGATAATTTAACTCTAAGGGCGAGAAAGGCGAGCACAATTGTGCGAGACTTTCCGGGGGCGTGTAGAGTTGCCCTCCTTTATCGGCTGGGGAAATGATGAAAACGCCCATATCTTTGTGCTTGGCGAGTTCAATTGCCGGGGCGTTGCGCTGAAAAAAATAGTAATAATGCAGGTTGACAAATTCAAACAAATCTGTGTTTATTGCAGCCAAAATCAGATCCAGAGGCCCGTGAGTCGAAAAGCCGACGTGCCGAATGCGACCATCGGCCAGGGCTTTGCGTACAGCTTCCATGCAGCCTGTGGCCGATCGCACAATCGCCAAATGTTCCCAAGTATTCAAACCGTGAATTGCCAGACAATCGATATAGTCTAAATTCAGGCGTTTGAGGGATGCCTCGATGCAGCGTTCCATTGCTGCTGCATCCTCCGTTGGGGAAATTTTTGTAGTGACGTGAAGGCGCGATCGATCGACCGACAAACCAGCCGAAAGGGCCGCGCCAAGATATTCCTCGCTGCAACCGTAACCAGCAGCCGTTTCCAGGTGATTGATTCCCTGAGACACCGCCTGTTGTACAGTCTGACAGGCAGTTTCCTCAGAAGCCAAATAGCGCATGGTTCCCAAGGAAAATACCGACAGGTGCAACTTTGTTTTGCCAAACCGTCGATAGCGCATAAAGGTTAGGAAGTTTCGCCCGGGCTGAAGCCGCTTCTCTTGATCAAATCCTCTGGACGGAGGTTTGAGATAAATTCCCGGAAGGCCCGGCGTTCGGCCTCATCAGCATCTCGATCGACAGGTATCGAAGCATCGGCGACGACTTCTTCCATCACCCAGATGGGGCAGTTCGTTCGCAGAGCTAGGGCGATCGCGTCGCTAGGTCGGGCATCGATCTCTTTTTTAACTTCTCCCTGACGGACGATCAGGACGGCATAGAACGTGTTATCTTGCAGCGAGTGAATAACTATGCGCTCCAAGGTAAGACTCCATGCCTCTAAAAAATTGACCATCAGATCGTGAGTTAAGGGCCGAGGAGGCTTGTGGCCTTCGATCGCGCTAATAATAGCCTTTGCTTGCTCCTGACCGATATAAATAGGCAAAGCCCGTCGCTCAGTAGCGTCTCTCAATAGGACAATAGGACTGCGCGTGGCTGCATCTAAGGCAATTCCAGCGACTTTCATTTCAATCATTCGATCGGCCTCATAGAATTAAGAAACTGTAAGGCAGTAGAGAACTTGGACATAAAGATCACCTAAATCCAGTATGACTCGATCTTCGCCGGAATCTGCAACTGATCTGGGACTGTCGATTTTAGATTTTAGATTGACTCCAGGGGACAGGGGGACGGCAAAACCTCCTGTCTCTGGTTTGTGCCTGTGGTTTCATGTAAATAAGCGATCGACTACGGAAAAATACTTATGTTTACAGGACTAATTCAATCTCTCGGAAAGCTGAAGTCGCTAGGCAACGATTATTTCCAAATTTCCTGCACATCAAACAACTCCTACCAGATTTTACAAGATTTAGCCATTGGGGACAGCGTAGCCGTGGATGGAGTCTGTTTGACGGTAGTGGAAGTTCTGCCGCAAGGTTTTGTCGCCGTCGCTTCCCCGGAAACCCTGCGCCGTACTACTTTGGGAGCATTCCCCGATGCTTGGGTCAACTTAGAAACCTCTCTGCGCGCAGGTAGCAAATTGGGGGGACATTTCGTGACGGGGCACGTAGATGCGATCGGCACTTTAGCAACCTCAACCCAAACC
The DNA here is from genome assembly GCF_036701115.1 of Microcoleus sp. Pol1C5. Lineage (NCBI taxonomy): Bacteria > Bacillati > Cyanobacteriota > Cyanophyceae > Oscillatoriales > Microcoleaceae > Microcoleus > Microcoleus sp. Pol1C5. The sequence continues at coordinate 179,525 of NZ_JAUBQE010000004.1, forward strand.
GCCAACGCTTGGGAGATGCGGTTTACTGCCCCACCGGCAGCAAATTCGGGATGGCAACGTCAAGTCGCACCTTACATCGTTTCCAAGGGCAGTATCGCCGTCAACGGCATCAGCTTAACCGTGGCAGATTGCGATGCTGACGGCAATTGGTTTGAAGTTGCTGTCATTCCCCACAGTTTTGGTGAGACAAACCTCAGCTATTTGCAACCAGGAAGTTTAGTAAACTTAGAAGCAGATATTCTGGGTAAATATGTCGCCAAATTTCTCCGCAGCGGCTCAAAATTCCATCCCGAACCGTGGGAAGAAACCCCCCCAATCAACAGTTTGGGAACAATTACACCAGAATTCTTAGCAGAACACGGATTTATTTAATCTGTGGGTACGTACCGCGCACCTTGCTAATATCTGAGATATTACACCATCCTCAATAAGCCTTTTACGCGCGGGTTATCCTGCCCAGCCCCACAATAAAACTCACTCTTTGTGGAACAGGCAGGTGAGCCTGTTTTTGAGTTGTAGAAGGCATCAGGAGCGAATGAATTATATCAATAATTGACTGTTCAAAGCTGACGCACTCCACTAACTCTTAATTCTCTCTCTGCGCTCTCTGCGCTCTCTGCGGTTCATTAATAAAAATCTATTCCTCAACAAAATTGTTTTTCTCCCAAAACAATCCCGCAGCAATTCCTGCCTGAGAAACTAAAAACAATGCAGCAATTAATAGCTTTTGAAAGCCCGGTGCGTGGAAAAATGGATAAGTTAGCAAATTCAGATAAAATGACGGATGTTGTAGTTTCCCATTAGCCCCGCGTTTCGAGATAATTTGCTGAAACAAAAAAGCACCTCTACCATAATTGAATTGTTGTTTCCAAAATTTGCGAAGAGTTAGTGCATGGAAGTGATAGACTATAACTTCGGGAGCGTAAATTGCGGCTTTGCCAGAATGCAACCAGCGATCGCAAAATTCCCGGTCTTCTCCAGCCGCTAGAGAAAAAGTCGTGTCAAAGCCGCCGATTTTTTGGAAAGCCTCAGCGGGAAGGGCAAAATTGTTAGAAGTGAAAAATTGCGCGCGCTCGCCAATAGCATTATAGTAACTGTAAAGGTAATCGATCAGTTGCTGGCTGGCAGTAGAATAAATGTTATCCGGCAGCGCGTTTACAGTTCGACCTCCGATTAAGCAATCTGGTGTTTCCACAAATCGCTTCTCCAGATTTTGCAGCCAATCTACCCCCACCGTACAGTCATCGTCTGTAAACACTAAAAATTTGCCTTCTGCGGCAAAAGAGCCAGTATTTCGGGCCGTTGCAGGGCCGGAGTTTGGTTGTGTCAGAAGTGTGATATTGAGCAGATTTTTAAAAGGCGAAATTGTATTTTCTACAGAAATTTCGGTGCTGTCATTGACCACGATAACTTGAAATTTATCGCGCGGATATTCAATTTCAACAAAAGACTGAAGACACGCCGCTAATTTATCGGGGCGATTGTAGGTCGGAACAATAATTGAAAATAGAGTTTTAGCTTGGTTCATGGTAACTAATAACTTTTAATTTTTCAAGCGATATAGCACCGACTCAGTATTAAAATCTTTCCCAAAAACTGGTTGCAGCGGTCCCTGGGGACTTGTCAGCCAAGATAAAGCTTTTCTGGTAGCTGCGTTTGTCTCAGTCAGGGGTCCGAATCCCACAGTCCTAATTTTATGTTGTCGCAGGTTGTCAATCCATGCCGAAAGTCGATCTGGTCTAAACGGCACATATAAAACTTTTCTGTCCAAATTTTTCCCGTAAAATAGGTAGCTGCGCGAACTTAAAAAGAAGCCTATTCTTTCATCGGGTAGTGTATTTTTATCAATATATTCGTAAATACCGCGATACAGTTCTGTGCGTGCAAAATCTCGCTTTTCCCTCCAATGACCAATTACTATCAATCCTATGCACACACCAATTATTACTATATAAATTGATTTTTGGCGAGTTGGAAATAGATGATTCAGCCATCCGAAGCCTGGATTTATTTTCAACAAGATCGCAGCCAGAGTCAGTGACACAATATAAAATATCGGATATGGTAATATATATTGCCAACTCGGAGCTAATATTTTCCAGATAGTATTAATAGCTTCTCCTGGATTAGACTTAAAATTGTCAATCAATAAACTCCCCCAAACAATACTATCTCCGGTGAAAGAAGCATTTTTAATATAATCAAAAATTGTGTTGCTAGTAATTCCTAAAAAACCACTAATCACAACCACTGCCAGAACAACTTGATTTTGAGTTTTCAAGAGAGTTGCTGTAGCTGCTGCGGCGACGGCGAGTACGCTTAAAAAGGGAAATCCGTATCTGAGGTTAAAACCGAGTATAGGGCTGAGTTTACCGATCGACTCTCCGATAGTACCGGAGGTGTAAGGTGTAATTAGGTAGAGAATTCCTGTACTGGCGAGAAGTACAATTAAAATAATATTATTTTGATTAATTCTTCTGGTTTTACTTTGGATAAAAGCCAGAGGCGCTGCCAATACCTGAAGTGCGATCGCCAGAAAGGGCAGTTGCAATCTAATGATAATTTGTAAGCCGACAGTTTGCCAGTGGGAAAAATTGCTGGGATTAAATTGAGCTGCTAAAGTGCTTTGCCAAATCTTTAGAAGTGACGAAGCTGGTGGCTGCTGTACCGGAGGTGTTTGCCCAGGTACGGGAGACGGTAAGGAAACAGGCTCTAAGGGAATTTTAATATCGCCGACTTCGCTGACAGGGTAATTAATTTGCAGCAAGTTTCTCGCATACCAAAAACCTCCTAAAAGCAAGCAACAAGCTACGCCGCATAGCAAGACTGGTTTGAGAAAGTGGCGAATTCTAAATTTAGCTGATGTAGATTTTTTATTAACCGCGAATCTTTTAAGTTCTAATATTGCTAATCCTCCTAAAAGTGAGGCAGCATAGACTATCCCAGTGATTTTTATTCCGGCTAGCATTCCTGCAGCAGCCAAAAATAGGGAGAGTTCGGATTGCGATCGGCTGCTGTGATAGGATAAACCAAGATACAAACCTACTGTAAATATTGCAGCGAGCGGTAAGTCTGGGTGAATCGTGTTAACTTGGTTGAGCATCATCGGTATTGTCAATACTAAAGATGCTGCTGCCATACCGTGAATTCGCGTTGCTCCAAATTTTACGCTTAATAGATAAACGGCAATTCCCTCAAGTACCCACGCAATTAAGAGGGGAAAAGCTGCGAGAAAATCTTCTCGGAATGGCAGTACACACAAAACCGATAAAACGTGCCAATTGTAGGGATATACTCTGGCTTGTTCTTGTTCAAAAATCCAATTTCCCGCTGCATCTAATAATGTCAATGAATGGGTTTGATACCATCGGGCGATCGCAGGTAGGTGAAACCACAATGAATCATAATTGGTTGTGGGTTTGGTTGCGACAATTTGTAACAGCAAAAATCCTGCAATAGCGGTGGCAAAAATAATTAGGCGTTCGGATTTGCCCAGAGGTTGCTTGAGTTGGGGAATCGGCCACTCGGAGAAGGTAAAAGTTTTGTGGTTTTTTGTATAAATCAGGATGAAGCCGATCGCACCAATCAGAATTTCTGCTATAATCACCGCAGCAATATTTAGGCGATCGGCACTTCCTAAAATCAAGCCGATACAAACTTGTGCAATACTCCATCCCGTCAGGAGTACAAGGAGAAAATGGGGAAATGAATAGTTATTGTTTTCTTTCTGATTCTCAAAGGCAAGAGACAAGCTTAAGGGAATCGGCCCGACTAGAATAATCAGAAATAAAATTAATTCCCACAAATGCTGCGCTATTAGCATAAGCTCCAAGTTACCATTTTTTATCAGTTTTTCCTCGTTACCCGAAAAAGCCTGGTAACGAGGAAAAGCAACGAGTTCGGCTGTTCGTTGCACAAAACATAAATTTTCTTGTGGGGTGGGCTTTTCGACCGTTCCACAAGAAAATTAATTTAGCCAATTCCCAATTTTTACCTGTTAGCTTGCTTCTGAGTTTTGGGTTTGACGGCTTCAGTATCTTTGAGCTTAGAAGTGTCAGCTTTTAACAGTTCCGGGAATGGCGGCTGGAGGTTGTGAACTTCGATGTCCATTCCCAGCGGCAGAGGTGGAAGCTGAGGCAGATCGTTTTCCAAATCCTTGAGTGAGTTAGCGGTTTGTATTTCCACCATTTTCGGCATTTGCGGTACTTTGGCGGTTTCCAAACTGCCGATCATTTTTGCCAGAGCGAATTCTAGCTGAGATCCCGGGTCGATCGCCACCCAACCCTGGTCAGTCATTTGGCGAACCTCAAAGTGGAGGTGAGGCCCTGTAGACATTCCCGTACTGCCGACGCGGCCGATAGTCTCTCCCTGTTTCACCCACTCTCCCGGTTTCACAAACAGTTCCGAAAGGTGGGCGTACAGAGTTTCCTGAGACTTTTTGCTGTGGTTGAGAACCACCGTCAAACCGTAGCCGCCCAACCAATCGGCGATCGCCACTTGACCGGCATAGGCCGCCAGTACGGGCGTTCCCATCGGGGCTCCCAAGTCAGTTCCGGTGTGAAACCTGCCGTAGCCCATAACCGGATGAGTCCGCCACCCAAACGGCGAAGTAATTGCCGAAGCAATAGATAGCGGAAACAGCAAGCTGGTGTTGCCATTTCCGGGCAGGCCTGCGGGACGCGGCGTGAGATTGTAGTAAGCAAAACCGGTATTGCTGCCGCTGCTGACACTAACCGCACCAACTTGAACCGGCCCGAGTCCCATGCTGGGCGCGGGAGCGCCGCCGCCGTAAGATGCAGATCCGGCATAATACCCAGCGTCTGCGGAGTATCCAGTGTCTGCGGAGTAGCCGATGTTTGCCGAGTAGCCGGTGTCTGCCGAGTATCCTGCGTCTGCCGAGTATCCTGCGCCTGCCGAGTAGCGCGGGGGTGCGTAAGCAGATTCCGGCGGGTTGGAACTCCCCCAAACCTGGCTGCCTATTTGTTGAACGGCTTGACCGATTTTACTGACAGGATTTCCGCTACTATTTCCTGCCACAGTTTCCCGAACATCGCCCCGAAGGCTTTCTGGCAGATTTCGAGGAGGAGGGGCTGCAATATAGCCGTCGCCTGCGATCGGAGTTTCCGGGCTGTAGCTGGGTTCTCCTGCATCTGCCGTCACCGGCTCGGAAACAGGAGGAGGCGCGCACAAATCGCCACCTCCTTCGCAGCCGGTCGATCGTTCTGCAAACTCTATTCTGGTTGGCGCTTCGTACTCGCTGGTAGCACCAACACTGTAGTCTGTTTGGTCGATTTCAGCGTGGGCTGGGTTAACTGGCGCTTCAAAAGGCGGCTCTTGGGCCGTCGCTTCTGGCAGGGGAATCAGCGCGGGTTCCGGCAGATAATATTCGGTGGGAGGTGGTTCGCTGGCGTACTCAGGCTCTGACGGCGGTGCGGCATCGAAAGGCTCGGAGGGCGGAACTTCTGCCTGCGGTTCAGGGTAGGGTTCTGGCGATCCTTGGCTGAATTCTGGTTCCGGGGGCGGGAGAGGAGCTTCAAATAATGGCTGGAGGTCTGCTGCGCCGGGGACGGCTTGTTCTGCTGGCGGAGTTTCGGCTTGGGCCCAAACTAAGCCTTTGCTGAGCAGTCCCAGACTGGCAAGGCAACCCAGTCCCACCAGCAGTGAGCGATCGGACAAAAGGCGCGATCGAGTCCGGGCGCCTGTAGGGTTCTTTTTTTGCTGTTTGGTGTTCAAAGGGGCTGTTATTTGCTTGTCTGGAACTGGTTTCACGATTTTTTTTCCCAACTCAACAGGGGGCACAAGGATCTCGAAGTCAGGATCGAATGTATGGCAATCCTTGTCTTTATATACAGGCCTAACTGATTTTACCGGGCTTGAGGCAATTTTTTTTGCACATAGAACAAGCTCGAATGCCTTGCACATTCAGTCGCGATCGATATCCGGTTTTTTTGATCCCGATGGCACTTGCATAGAAGTCTGTGACGGCCACACTGATGATAGCGCTTTGGCGTTCGTCTATGTTAATTAGTTGCCTATATTTCTGGGGCTGTGCAAAATTTTTGCGCTGTCGGTCGTCCTCAAACCGCCGACCGATCGCAATTTTTTCCTGAAACCTGGTCCTGCCTTTAAACTTCGCGGACAAAATTTTTGATTGTTTAGAATACAAGCTAAATGATTCGCTTGGGTAAGGATACGTTTCATGACTGTAGCTGGCGATCGCTTGACAAATTTTCCTGACTATGAGTGCGTCGGAAGGTCTGACGGTATCAGTTGGGACTGGCAGAGTTCTGAAGGCTTGCCCTATCTGACTTGCAGCTTGCTTTCTCGCTGGTCTCACGGCTTTTTTACGCGGGATTTCTCGCCCCAGGGGCCGATCGATCTGACGGCAGTTCTCGAACCGGGAGCTAAGGTTTACCGACTCCAACAGGTACACGGCAATGCGGTACTCAAAACGAGTGATTTGTCCCCGGTTGTGGCTCCGACCCCGGAAACTGCTGCCTCAAGCTATGCTGAGGCTGATGGCTTGGTTGCCGATCGAGAATTGGAGGCGCTGTGGGTTTGCTCGGCCGACTGCGTGCCGGTGCTGATTGCTGACGATCGCACAGGACTCGTTGCAGCAGTTCACGCGGGTTGGCGCGGGACTGCTGCTAAGATATTACCAGAGGCGATCGCTCAACTTGTGGCACAAGGCAGTCAACTAGAAAATCTGAAGATTGCTATGGGGCCGGCGATCGCTGGAGAGGTTTACCAGGTATCTGTGGAAGTAGCAGCGGAACTGGGAGCCACCATTGCTCCTAAGAGTGGCGTTAGTGCGACAGCCGACGGCATTCTAGAGTTTTTGCACCAACTGCCGGAAACGCCTGTCTTAGCCGATCCCGAACCGGGAAAAGTACGCTTGGATGTTCGCCTCTGCAATGCTCTGCAATTGCAGCAGTTGGGAATCGATGTTTCTCAAGTGGCGATCGCTCCTTTCTGTACTTATTCTGACTCGGCTCGCTTTTTTTCCTACCGCCGCGATCGACTTAAAAAAGTCCAGTGGTCGGGAATTGTGAGTGCCTGCGGGACAAGTCCCTTCTGAGGGCATTTGGCAGAAGGTAAAATTTTAGACGGCCAAGATAAAAATAAAAATCTTTGGATTCATTATTTTTTATTTACGAATGCCAAATGCCTTCTAGTTTCTATTTTCGTAAGGTTTGCTGGTTCCTGTTTTAAAGCACCAAAAACTAGCAGCAAAACTTTTGGGAAAGCGGCAGAGCCCCCGCCCCGCTTTCCTCTCTTGTTAAGATTGCTCTATAACGAGAGTCTTCAGCGGGTTATTACCATGAGTGAGCCAACTCCCTATCAACTGCTTGAAGTCGATGAAGATGCTTCCTTTGATGAAGTGCAAGAGGCCCGCACGCGCCTAGCTGAGCAGTACAGCGGTGACAAGAAACGTTTGGAATTGATCGAAGCAGCTTACGACGCGATCCTTATGGATCGCCTACGGCAGCGACAGGAGGGTAAAATTAAAGTACCCGAACGCATCCGCTTTCCCGAACGGCTGACTCCGCCACCCCCAAGCTTTACTCCCTCTCCTCCTAGTGGCAGCCCTGCTTGGTTGCAGCGTCTAATCGATACTCCTAGTCGATCGGACATTTTGTGGCCGGCTGGGGTGTATGTGGGGTTGGGCGGACTGAGTATTTATCCGGCGGCTAATGATGGTTTACTACAGTTGACTCTGGCTCTTGGGGTCGGCTCTTGTCTTTATTTTGTTAATCGCAAGGAACAAAAATTTGGTCGGGCTGTGCTGCTGACTGTGGCTGGCTTGGTTATAGGCTTGTTGCTGGGAGGATTTTTGGGTTCTTTGGTCAGTCCGGCATTTATAACAACAGAGAAATTTATCGCTTTGTTTACGTTTTTAATTCTGTGGCTGGTCAGCGGTTTTCTGCGATAGTCAGCAGTCATTAGTCAGCAGTTATTAGTCAGCAGTTATTAGTCAGCAGCCAACCACTAATAACTGTGGAATCAAGACCTCCGACCAATAACATCAGCTAACAATTAATAACTAATGACTAATGACTAATAACTAATGACCAATGACTAATTTTTGTGACCTAAAATAATCTCAACTGCTTCGCTCAAATTGTTGGCAATTAAATCAGGTTGGTGCATTTCTAGTTGGGTACGATCGCGAATTCCGCACAAAACACCAATTACCTTGACACCGTGCGTTTTTGCTGCTACAATGTCCGCCTCCGTATCGCCAACCATCCAAGTGTCAGAAGTCGGCGGCAGTTCGGCGAGAGCTCTTGCCATCAACAGCGGCTTATCTTTGACATCCCCGGTTTTAACGTAATCGTTGGGGAGGCAATAGCGGCGGTTTTCTGGGAAAAATTGCCCTAAATTGCAGCGGTTGAAGGCTTCATCTAGTTCCCTAACGCGGCGCATGGTCATCACCGCTAAGTCTACTCCAGCGCGCTGCACCTTTTCGAGAGTTTCCAGAACGCTGGGCACTGGTCGATCGTAAATCATGTAGGGTAGCGTGTGAACGGTTTGACGGCGTTTCTGGGCAAAATCGCGGGCTTGATCTGCGTCTAATCCTGAGAGAATGCCAATTTCGGTTTCGGGAACCCGCGCGCGCTTCAGATCCCAAAACTCGGCTTTGGGGAGTTCTCGCACTGGTTGGCCCGAACGCTTAGTCTCGGCGAGACAATACTGGTAAACTCGGTAGTAGCGATCGGACACGTCCATGATCGGGCCGTCAAAGTCGGTAATAAGTCTCAGCATTTAGCAGAGTGTTTTTAAGCTTTTATACAAATTCTTCGATACTATATCACTTAAAGTAACACTTTCTTTACGAAAATTGACACAAATACGCAGGGGAGGTAAGGTCTATAGGAATGGTGCTAATTAAAGGAAACATTTGAATTAAACTGTGCTACTTCTTAACTTTAGCGGTTGTCAGCAATATCGCGGAATTTAAAATTAAAATATGCCGCACAAATAGTGCAAACCGCTACGCATTGTTCATAAATCTAAACCTCAATAGAGGATGATTGTGACTGCGCTTTCTCAAAAAAAAGTTGGTAAAATTAATATTTTGCCTCATTTTTAAAATAAGCAAAAAACTGCTTGGAGAATCCAAAGTGTACTGTTTGCATAAATTAGCCAGCGGTACCAGATGGTGACATCTGCCAGTATAAAAATTTATATGAGAAATAGCAGCCAAAAAACAACTAACTTTACCTGCTAATTTTTGAGATTGATGCTCTACAATAACGAGATGCTCCCAATATTAACTGTAGAGAGCAGCCCAAGAAGTATTAATATTCTTCTTTATAAGCTGTTATCCTTACGCAGGATTGAATACCTCACAGTCGATCGAGAACTTAAGATTCAAGAAATATCTTTGAAAGTGCAAGAGTTTGCCGGCATTCATGAGGAAGTAGGCGAAGGAAAAGACGTGCGCGATAGTTTTCCCGAACTGATTGGAATTGAAGAAATCCTTGAAGGTATTATTGAACAACGAGAGCAAGACTTTCAGTTAAAATCAATTACCAGAGTTCTCAAAGACGGCTCTTATTTGTATCTAGATTTGTACATCTTTGGTTATCATGGAGAAGCCAATGCTGACAGATTGATTATTTTATGCGAAGATGTGACCGATAGCATTGCAGCTCAGCAAAGAATGGTTCAGGCTGCCAACGAAAATAGTATTAAAGTTGATTACTTAGCTGCGGCTGGCGATTATATTGACAAAATTATTAATTCCCTAGGCGATGTTTTGTTAGTAACAGCAAAATCGGGAAAAATCAAAAAAGTGAATCAAGCTGCACAGCAATTATTTGGATATACCGAATCGGAATTAATCGGCCAATCGATATCCATGATTACCGCTGAGGAGGAACTGTTACGCAAAGTCAGCCAGCTACCTCCTGCACTTAAAAGCGAATATTGGCCTCAAGTAAAAGTAGCTTGCCAAACGAAAATAGGTTTAAAGCTGATTGTGGCGTTTTCATGCTCTACTTTCGAGACAAACACAGGAAGCAAGTATGCAGATAGCGAGGTTATACAAAATTTTGTTTATATCGGCAAAGATATTACCAAGCAACAGCGCATAAAAAATTGTCAAGAAGCACAGTATGCTGTTACTCATATTCTGTCAGAATCAACTTCTCTAGATAGCGCAACTCCGAGAATTTTGCAAGCTATTTGCCAAAGTTTTGGCTGGGATATTGGCGAACTTTGGACGCCCGTAGAGGGGGAGAAAGAAACTAGATTTGGTGCGGAAATAAAACGCGAAAAACAGCCGCTTTTGTGCCTGCCACTTTGCTGTCCGATCGAGGAAACTCCTGGTTTGCGGCGTGTGGCTGTTTGGCAAGCGGCGGAGGAAGTTAGGGAGTTTGCCCAAAACGGCCAGCAGATTACTTTTGCTGCGGGTGAGGGTTTACCCGGAGCGGTTTCCAGTAGCGGTTCTCCGCAGTGGATTACTGATATTGTGGGCGATCGCAATTTCGTGCGATCGCGCTTGGCTCAGGAAGTGGGACTGCGATCGGGATTCGGTTTCCCCATTCACGCTAGAGGCCAAGTTGTAGGAGTAATGACTTTTTTTTGCCGGGAAGAACTGCAACCGGATCAAGATTTACTTCAGATCATAGCTGTGGTAAGTTCTCAATTAGGAGAATTTATCAAGCGCAAATATGCAGAGCAAGAATTGCAAGAAGCTGAAGTTTCAATCCGATTTTTGTACGAACAAGAAAAACGGCAAAGTGAAGAATTAGCGCGGCAAAATTTAGCTTTAGAACAAGCAAAATTAGAATTACAAGCAGCTAACATGGAATTGCAGCGGCTCGCTTCGGTGGACGGATTGACTCAAATTCCCAACCGCCGCTGTTTTGACAAAAAATTAGAGTTAGAATGGCAGTGGATGGAGCGAGAACAAGAGTCGCTGTCTTTAATTTTGTGCGATATCGATTTTTTCAAACTTTACAACGATCATTACGGGCATCAAGGAGGCGACGAATGTTTAAAACAAGTAGCCGAGATTTTAGCTAGCAACGCTCAACGGACAGGAGATTTAGCCGCCCGCTACGGCGGCGAAGAATTTGCGGTAATTTTGTCGCGAACTGATATGCAAGGAGCAATGCGGGTAGCTGAATCAATTCGCAGCGATTTGAAAGCTGCTGCAATTTTTCATGCTGCTTCCCAGGTAAGTAAGTTTATAACTCTTAGTATGGGTATCGCTACTACGGTACCTGCTGCTGGTTTATCGATTGAGGAGTTAATTGGACAGGCCGATCGAGCTCTGTATCGAGCTAAACTAGAAGGGCGCGATCGTATAGTTTGCCTAGAGTTGAAAAGAAAATTTCAGGGCCAGAAAGGAGTATTTTCTGATGATTGTGAGAGAAGCTAAAATCGCTGATGCACCTGCAATCGCACGGGTGAATCTAGATACTTGGCGGACAGCTTACCGAAAAATTGTACCCACAGATTACCTCGCGCAACTGTCCTATGAAAAAGCAGAAAGTCGCTGGCAAGAAATCCTGGCCAACGTCAAAAATACTGGGGTTTTTGTCTGCGTTGCTGAGAATGACTCGGGACAAATTGTGGGTTTTGCGGCAGGTGGTGACGAGCGCACGGGCAAATATGTATATAAAGGAGAATTATTTGCCATCTATATTTTGGAGGAATATCAGCGTCAAGGAATTGGACGGCAACTCGTGAGAACAGTTGCAACAAAATTGGCAAAATTAAGTTTGAACTCGATGCTGGTTTGGGTACTAGGAGACAATTCAGCCTATAAATTTTATGAAGTGTTAGGAGGTGAAAAAGTAGACGAACAGCAAACAAGTAGAGCCGGAGTTGCACTCAAAGAAATTGCCTACGGGTGGAAAGATATCGCAGTGCTGATTAACAAGTCTGTATGACTTAAAAACTGGAAGTTTTGTCAATCATCGATCAAACTTCCCCTCTTCATTTGTTCGCGTTCAATTGCCTCAAACAAAGCTCGAAAATTCCCCGCCCCAAAACCTCCAGCTTGCACCTGTTTGCCGTTCACTAAACTAACTCGGCGTTCAATAATCTCGAAAAAGAAAGTCGGTTCTGCAAAAATTGGCTGGGTAAAGATTTGCAGCAGCATCGCTGCGGGAGTATCTTCTTGCCAATCGGCTAAAACTTGACAAGCTGCAATTTCTTGCCAATCAGCAGGCAAATAGTTTTGCCGCTCCTGCAATTCGGAGTAGTATGTTGGAGGAACCGGCAGAAAAGGCAAACCGCACGCTCGCAAATCGGCAACAACACCCACAATATTATTAGTTTGTAAAGCCATATGCTGAATTCCCGGCCCCCGATTTGCGCTCAAAAACTCTTGAATTTGAGAATTAGCTGATGCCGGTTCATTAATCGGGAATTGCACCCCACCTTCAGCGTGTACCATAACTTGGCTCCGCAAAGCCGATTTCTCAGTCTGAATATCAAAATTTTGTTGCGGTTGAAAACCTAATATTTTTTGATACCAATTAACAGCACTTGATAAATCCCCAGATTCAACATTTAACACTACGTGATCAATCCGGGTAAACAACTGCAGCTTATCCGAAGCCGATAGCAGTGAATGGCTGCCAATTCGCTCCACGAGCGTATGGCTTAAATCTCCCCAACCCGCGATTTTTGCTCGCTTAAAATACCCTCCTGCGTTTAGGTCTTCTTGAATCGGTTCCAGGATTTTAGCGCCTTCAGCAGCCGCTATAGCTACCGCTAATTCAATATTTTTTACCCGAAAACCAACATCGGCAATCCCTGGAGGATGAAACTTCAACCAACTAGCAGCGGGACTAGCGGGTGTCAGGGGTGAAGATAAAACAAAACATACATTGCCACTGCTGACAACTTCAGTGTGAGTGTGGCTGTTGGCATAACCTGCTATTGATTGAAAGCCTAACTGGCTAACAAACCAGTCGCGGGATACTTTAGCGTTTTCAACGTAAAATTGAATGCGATCGAACTCCATAATCAATAATTGAAAATGGAAACTGAAAAATGGAAAATCTGCTGATTTTCAAGGCGAAATTGCAAGGGAGAGACTGAGTAGTGGATATTTTTCATAGTTTTTATTGCGCGCCCACTTAATAATAACCTAAAGATTGAATATCCTAGCTCCCTCTGAAGGTAGAAATAAGTCAGCACTTAAAAGAAACCCCGTGTCTGCGATAACTTAGGTTTGACCGCTAGGCTTTCACAAATAGGACTAAGGCAAAAAAATGGTTTGATATGCTATTTATAGGGTAAGGTGCGCGAGTCCATGCACCATACATAATTAACTGCTGTACAAGTTCTCAAACCTAAAAATATCATAATTTTTCTTGCCTTCAGATTCCGCTGGGTTCTGCCTTCAAATCACTCCTCAATAGCTAAAAGAACAAATGACTTTCCGGCTGAATATTAATCTCCATCGGCACAGCTTGCGGGTCAGCCGAAAGAGCAAACATAATCGCATTGGCTGCAGTGTCGGTAGTCAGCATTTTTGACCTGTCTACCTTCAAACTCACATTATCCCAAAACGGAGAATCCACCCCCCCAAAATAGAATAGGGTAAACTTAATACCGTAGCGCCGCAGTTCATCGGCCATGCACTTGCTGAAACCAACTACCCCAAACTTTGAAGCGCAATAAGCCGTTCCCATCGCCATCGAATGCTTGCCCAAAATCCCGATGACATTGCAAATGTGGCCGGATTTGCGCTCTTTCATCACATTCGCCGCTGCTTGAGACGTGTAAAAACTGCCTTTCAAGTTCAAGTCAAGCATTGCATCTAAATCAGCGGGTTCTAACTTGTTCCACTGCTTGAGAATTCCGGCACCGGCGGCGTTTACGAGGGCATCAATTTGTCCGAAATGCCCCCCAGCTTTGTGCATCAGCGTCTCGACTTGGGGCAAATCGGTGATATCTGTGGGTACGCACAGTACCTCTGTTGCCGAAAGTTCGCTCGCTAAAGCGTCTAATTTACTGCTGTCTCTGGCGGCGAGCACTAGCCTCGCACCCGCATCAGCGAGTTTGCGGGCCACCGCTGAACCGATGCCGCCAGTTGCACCCACCACAACCACAACTTTGTCCTGCATATCCCTTTACATTTCTTTACGTCCCGATTGTATGATAACTCAAGTTGCTAGTAATGGGGAGGTTGATATATTTTAATTTTTAATTAATGGAGGGAAACTTGCCAGCCTTTTTCGGCTTTTTTTAGCTGGAGAGAAGCGCAGGATTGCAAAAACTTAGTAAATTTTCTACCGAGATTAAAATCTTTAATTATTTGGGTAATTTGTTTGCCGTATTGTCTGTGAAATTCGCTGCCTACATTGGAGAGAAATACAGAATTTTCTGGAGAGTTGTCTGTTAAATCGCCAACGATTTTGACAAGAGCTCTTTCCAAGTCTTCCAGAGAATTAATATCTGTCAAAGTCGCAGGTGCTGTCTGGTGGTTATTGAGAATTTCTTGGGTAAGTATTGGCGGTGGGGGAGATAATCTTACTTCAAAAAGAGTGACATAAGTTTGAGAAGTTTCTGATGGTTTGTGGAGGACAAAATCGGTGGGATATTTGAGAAAGATATCCCTGGTTTTAGTACCGAGCAAATGATGAGCAACAACTTGATTGAGGACTAAGCCGTAATTTTCCCTAAATAAAGCTGAAACAGTAGAAACTTTGATCCACTGAGTTGAGGTGCGTTTTTGCTCTTTTTTGATTAATTCTTTTAGTTGAATAACTAATTGTTCTAAAGGTGTAATTTCCGGTATGGTTACAAGCGAATGGGTTTCCATTTGTCCGGTTTTGCTGTTTAAAACTATGATTTTATCTATTTGTTTGCGGACTTGAAATACGGTTAGTCCGTGGGCTTGCAGTGTATTGCTGAGGTGAGTGAGGGCGCGATCGGACGAACAGACAAAAATCTCTTTGGCTGTGGGATAATGTACGAAAATCGAGGCGCCGACTGTAGCCATTTTTAAGTCGGCGCTGTCTTTGCCGGGGGGGACGTGAATCAGTTGATAGCCGCGCTGGTGAAATTCGGCATCTTTTTTGCCCATGCTGCGCCAGTTGGCAAAGGCAACTTTGATTTGGATTGGATAGTGGCAAATTCCCTCTAGGAATTTTTCGGTTTCGATGGTGAGTTGCAAGTTTTCGACATCTAGCAGCAAGATAGCAATGCCGATTGGAAGCGAATTTGTTTGATGGGTGGTGGGAGTGGGAGGCTTTGACGAAACTGAGTTTTGTGATTTAGGCGGTGCTGTTTGAGATTGGGCTAGCTGCTGAATTTTGGCACATAATTTGCTGAATTGAGGTGAATTAACGAATTCTGGAACCAGCAGAATTTGTAGGTATTTTTTCGCAGTCAGCAGCAGGGAATCTGTATCGGTGGCTACTGTGAAACTTTTTGTCAATTTTCCAATCAAAACTGACTGAAAATCAGGTTTGGCCCAGGGGGTTTTCCTGTATTTTTCAGTTATCCATTCGGGATGCTGTTCCTGAATGGTAATTAGGGTTTGAGCTATATAGCGACTGATGGCGCTGAATGCGAGAGATTCTTGAGTCGCCAGCAAGGGGGTTCGATCGGGCATGGCCCTCTACAATGCGGAATGCTGTTTCAATTTATCACAATTCTAGTTTTTCGCCGGGAGTCGGACGATCGCCCGCCAAATTAAACCGGCGGCAATTAATGCCAATCCTGTCAGCCAAATTTCCCTCTCCACCCAGAAAGCCAGAAACAGACAATTCCCCAAACCCACCCAAGCCAACCACTGCGGATAAAGCCTTTCGGCGGGGGAAAGTTGCAGCGCGGCGAGGTTGGTGATAGCGTAATATATCAAAACGCTAAAAGCGCTAAATGACCAAGTGGTTTTGACATCGCCGACGAGAATTAAAAGTGCGATCGTAACTTCGACAACCACCACAGCCACGTAGGGAGTTGTCCCCGAAGGATTCAGCCGCGCCAAGACTCTCGGCATATCCAAGCGCCGCCCCATCGCCAGCCAGATGCGCGAGAGTCCTAAAATTAAGTTCAGCAAGACTCCCAACATAGCGGTAATTGCGCCGACGGCTAGCAGTTGAGAAACTCCTGGAATTGGGAAACTGCGGGCGATGACTTCTAGGGGTGCAACCGTACCGCCTGGTTGTAAAGACAATTTATCGGCTCCCCCCGCGCCCGCGACAACTACTGCTACCCCCGCGTAAAGCAGCATTGTCAGCACCAAAGTGAAAATTATGGCTTTGGGAATGGTTTCCCTCGGTTCCCGCACTTCTTCGCTCATTGTGGCGATGCGGGCGTAACCGCTATAAGCGACAAACATCAGGGCGGTGGCTTGGAGGATGGAGCCGATCGAGCTATGATTCTGTAGTGCGGGCATTTCCCACCTTACCTCTGGCAAACCGACAGCAACAAACACCGCTAAGGATAGAAGTGTAACTGAGACTATGGCAGTATTGGCAATATTCGATCGCCTAATTCCCGTCAATACAATTAAAGTGAGGGTGACGAGGGCGACTAAAGCTGTTAGGATCAGGTAAGTGCGATCGGCTACACCAACTGCATTTAAAAAATACCCCGCAAAACCCAAAGCCGCAGTAGCTGCAGAAGCCGTTTTCGCCAACAGAAACATCCAGCCGGCAGTGAAACCCAGCCAAGGATTGAGATATTTGTAGCCATATTCATAAGTACCGCCGCTAACAGGATGATTTGCCGCTAATTGAGCGCTGCTAAGGCCATTGCAAACAGCCACTAAAGCCGCAATACCCACAGCAAAAATCACTCCCGGCCCAGCAACTTCTGCAGCAATGCCGATACTCACAAATACTCCCGTACCGAGGATTGAGCCCAGGCCCATGAGAGTTGCGCCGAAAACACCTAACTCTCGCTTAAGAAGCGGTGAAGACATAAATATAGCCGTTTTCTGTTCATTGCCATACTGATATTAGGTTACATCGAGTAATATTTGCAATAATTCCGCTCGGGGCTTAAACCCCCGCCTCAAAAATCAAGTCCCCAGCTAGGAGGACTGAAATACTTATTGAGAATGTTGCCCAATCTGAGTCAACACTAATATCAATTCCGCTTGCATTGGAATGATTAAACCACAGAGTACGCAGAGGAAGAGAACAGAGAGATGAATAATTCTGATGCTAACGGATTTGATATAACTCAAATACTATTACTATTTCATAGTGTTCTTAAGAAGACTTTAACTGCGAGACAGGGACTTAAGCCCCTGTCGGAATATAGCGACAGAGAGAAAGGAAAGAACCCTAGTATTAACCGAAACGGCCTTGAATGTAATCTCTCGTACTCGAATTGCCCGCAGAAGTAAAAATCTTACTTGTCGGCCCAAATTCCACCAGCCGGCCGATGCGACTTTCATCAGTATTAAAAAATGCCGTGTAATCAGAAACACGAGCCGCCTGCTGCATATTGTGCGTCACAATCACAACAGTTAACTGCTGCCGCAGAGTCTGAAATAACTCCTCAATCTTCATCGTTGAAATCGGATCTAGAGCAGAACAAGGTTCATCCATCAGCAAAATTTTTGGCTTTACCGCCAAAGCGCGAGCAATACAAAGCCGCTGCTGTTGTCCGCCCGAAATCCCCTGAGCCGATTTCTTCAAATCGTCTTTGACTTCATTCCAAAGCGCTGCACTTTTAAGTGCAGATTCCACAATTTCATCTAATTCTGCTTTGCTTTTGCGACCAAAAATCCTCACCCCGTAAGCAATATTATCGTAGATGCTCAGTGGAAAAGGATTCGGTCTTTGAAACACCATCCCAATTTGCCGACGCAAACTATTAATATTTACTTTCGGGCTGTAAATATCCTGTCCAAAAAACTCTACTCTTCCTTTAATTTTAACTTTTCCCTCCAATTCACCAATCCGATTGAGAGCTTTGAGAAACGTAGATTTGCCACAACCTGAAGGACCAATAATAGCCGTAATTTGCGGGTGAGGGATATTCATTGATAAATTTTCTAATACTTTGTGAGTTCCGTAATAAAAACTCAAGTCCTGAATTCGCAGTGCTGGCATTGTATTGGGGTCTATTTCCGGGGTGGCATAGTCTAGGAATTGAGTTGTATATTTTTCGGAGTTCAAGTTAGTTTTAGGTTTCATTATTTGCCTGGTTATATTGTTAATACTTGACTGAGAGATGCACTTTTCTTATTGATTTATCGGTTTGGCAAGCGTTTCCGAGTTACTGTACGGGATGCGACGCTAGCAATCAAAACCATCCCCAAAAGGACAGAGGCAGCAGTCCACGCCAATTCGTTCTGCTCCTTGTAAGGAGAGCTGGCGTAGCTATATATTAATACCGACATAGAAGGAGTCGGAGTCAGCAGTGTTTCGGGAATTTCTTTTAGTTTTGAGATAGTTTCTGCACCTATCGGGGACTGCATTATCTCGCGCAATTTATCAACTAAAGGAGGCCAAAATTGACTCGACAAAGCCGTTACAATCAACGGGGCGGTTTCGCCGGCGGCCCGGGAAGCAGCGAGTAAAATACCTGTGGTAATAGTTGGGAGGGCTGAGGGAATAATAATCCGAAAAATAGTTTGAAAACGTCCGCCTCCCAAACCTGCCGAAGCGAGACGGTAAGAAGTAGGCACTAATTTTAATGCTTGTTCTGTTGTCAGAGCAACAACTGGAAGCATGATGATGCCGAGGGCAAAACCGCCTGCTAATGATGAAAATGCTTTGGTGGTAACGACAATTAGGGCGTAGGAAAAGACGCCAACTACGATCGAAGGAACGCTGCTGAGAATGACGGTGATAAAGCGAATACTATTGGTAATCGCTTTGTTTTCTCTACCAAACTCCGACAAAAATATTCCCGTCATTACGCCTATGGGTACGCTAATTAATGTAGCAATTCCCACCATTAAAGCCGTGCCGAGAATCGCATTTGCAAAGCCGTTGGGCTGGTCTTCTACTCCTACGGGTGCTGGTAGAGACACTAGCACTTCCCAGCTCAAATGTGTCAGTCCTTCCCCCAGGATTTTGTATAAAATAGCAAACAAAGGGAGCAGGGCCAGAGCTGTCAGAGCGAAAGCGATAACTGTCATTCCCCGGCTGAAAAAAGTTCGGCTTAGCGACAGGGGGTTGTTGATTTCTGCATCCAGAATACTGTTTGAATTTTGTGCTTGAGTCATGGGATTTTAGATTTTAGATTGAACCTGCGGATAAATCCGGCGGCGCGGCTTGTGACCAAATTGCTTTCGATGATGTTAAGTTTTAGCTTCCTTGACCCCAATTAGCTGAACTAACAATACTGCGATCGCATTTACCAACAAAGTGATCACAAATAAAATTAAAGCTAAATACATCAAAGCGCCGGTGTGCAGCGGTTCGACAGCTTCCCGAAATTGACTTGCCAAAACAGCAGGAATTGAGTAGCTGGGAGCTAGCAAAGATTTGTTAATTTGAATCGAGTTGCCAATCACCATTGTGACGGCCATTGTTTCGCCTAAAGCGCGTCCCAAGGCCAAGATTGTAGCGCCTATAATTCCTGAACTAGCTGCTGGTAGTAACAGCTTAAATATTGTTTCCCAGCGGGTGGCACCGAGGGACATAGAAGCACTTCGCAAATCGACTGGAACTGACATCAATACATCGCGGCTGATGGCGGCTACGGTGGGCAGGATCATAATCGATAAAAGGATTCCAGCGGGCAGCATTCCGGGGCCTAAAGGTTCGCTGCTGAACAGGGGAAACCAACTGAAATTATCGAACAATGACTGCTGCAAAGGCAACAAAAAGGGAATCAAAACAAATATTCCCCAAAGGCCAACTATTACGCTGGGAATAGCCGAGATTAATTCAACCATGAATCCCAAGGGCGATCGCACCCAAACGGGTAAGAAGTTCTCGCTAGTAACTATAGCTACTGACAACCCTAAAGGAAGTGCGATGATTATGCCGATCGCAGAACTAATTACAGTACCGTAAATAAACGGCAAAGCCCCAAACTGCAACTCGCCGATATCCCACTTAGGATTCCACAAGAAGGAAAGCCCAAAATGGTTAATAGCTGGCCAAGCATCTTTAAAAATTACCGCACTCATCCAAAACAGCGTACCTGCTGTCGCTAGGGTAAAACTCCATACCAATAGTGTAAATCCTGACTCCATCCATAAACCTTCACCAGTAGTATCTGTCAAATCTACTTCTGTGTTTATTTCTGCCGGTTGCCGAGTCTGTTTTTTCAGTTTTTTTGAAATATTGGTCATACCGGAATTATTGCGTAAAAAGTGAAATATTTGCTGAAAAAACAAGTAATTATAAGGGCTGCGCACCGGGTTCGTAGGGTGCGCACAGCGCACCTTACACAGTAAATTTAGCGCACATTAACCTGATAATTTATGAGTTTTGAGTCCTACATTTAACTCATCAACTCATAACCCCGTGC
Source organism: Microcoleus sp. Pol1C5 (assembly GCF_036701115.1). Taxonomy (NCBI): domain Bacteria; kingdom Bacillati; phylum Cyanobacteriota; class Cyanophyceae; order Oscillatoriales; family Microcoleaceae; genus Microcoleus; species Microcoleus sp. Pol1C5. Next base: position 199,946 of record NZ_JAUBQE010000004.1, read on the forward strand.
GATCGCCGGAATTAACCTCTGGCAATCACAGTCTGATTAACCGCTTGAACCACCTTTTGAGCTGTAGCTGAAGGAATCCGAGTAAACTCTAGCTGTTTGTTGATACCTTGACCTGTAGTCATCACCCAATTAACCATCTTTTTAATAGCCTCTGCTTTCGCAGCAGGATACTGTTTGTAGATTAACAGCCAAGTCAAACCAACAATCGGATAACCGTCGTTGGGATTGCCTTCTACTAAGCGGAAGTCTGCGGGGAATGTTTCCCCTGCTAAAGCTTTCTCTGCTTCAGCCAAGCTAGGATCTACAAACCGACCAGCTTTATTTTGAATAAATGCTGTTTGAAGATTGTTTTGCCGAGCAAAAGTATCTTGAACATAGCCGATCGCACCCGCTGTATTTTTCACCAAAGCAGCTACGCCGGGGTTTCCTTGACCCCTAACAGCGGTGTCTGGCCACTTCGGCTGAGCGGCAGCTTTGATGCTGCTGCCAGTTGCCTGCAAATGATTAGCAAAAATAAAGCTAGTACCGCTGCTGTCTGCCCGTACAGCTACTCGAATCGCAGTATTTGGCAAGTTTTTAGCTTGTCCAGAAATTCCGGCTATTTTCGCATCATTCCAGCGAGTAATGTTGCCTTCAAAGATGCCGTTCATGGCATCCTTATTTAGCCTCAGATTGGTCACTCCGGGCAAGTTGTAAACAACTGCAACAGCGCCGCCAGCCGTGGGAACAGCTATTACACCCCGCTTTACCTCAGCGATTTGTGCAGCAGTCATCAGCGCATCGCTGCCTGCGAAATCAACATTGCCTGAAATTAATGCTTTGATGCCAGCACCGCTACCAGTTCCTTCGTAGTTTACAGTAATTTGATTTGCACTTCTCATTTGAGAGAAGTAGCGATCGTAAAGAGGTTTAGGGAAAGTTGCTCCCGTACCGTTTAGTGTGACGGCTGCTACAGCAGAACTAATCAAAGTCAGCGAGAATGCTGCTGCTGCAAGTGTCACTATAAAACTACGTCGCCAACGTCCTGTGAAAAAATTCATATTCCTCCTCTCCCTTAATAGCAGACTTTGCAAATCTCCTCCATAGGATAGACTGAAACCCCCAAGGAAAGGGATATAAAAGAATAAGTTTGTTTTAAATCTTGGTTAATAAAAGATTAAATAATAATAGAATAAGCTTTGTTTAAATTATGGTTAACATTATTGCAAATAAAAATTAGTTAAAGTCAATGTTTGATGAGCCAGAGAAATACCAAGTCCTAGCGTAACGATAATAAGAGAAATTTATTTAGCGATCGCCCGATCGCCCGATCGCCCCCACCCCGCACTCCATCCCCCGATCGCCGCATAATAGTAGGGACACTTAACAATTCTTTAACAACAATGGCAAGAGACTTGCGGGGATTCCTAAAACTACTCGAAGAACGGGGACAACTGCGCCGGATTAGCGCCTTAGTCGATTCCGATCTCGAAATTGCCGAAATTTCCAACCAAATGCTGCAAAAAGGCGGCCCTGGACTGCTGTTTGAAAACGTCAAAGGGTCAGATTTCCCCGTCGCAATCAACCTGTTGGGCACGGAACAGCGGGTTTGTTGGGCGATGAACATGGAAAAGCCAGCAGAACTAGAAGAGCTCGGCAAAAAACTGGGAATGCTGCAACAGCCAAAACCCCCAAAAAAGATTTCGCAAGCGATAGAATTCGGCAAAGTCCTGTTCGACGTAGTGAAAGCCAAACCGGGCCGCGACTTTTTCCCAGCTTGTCAGCAAGTGGTAATTGAGGGAGAAGGGCTGGATTTGAACAAAATCCCGATGATTCGCCCTTATCCGGGAGATGCAGGCAAAATTATCACCCTGGGTTTGGTAATTACCAAAGATTGCGAAACCGGTACGCCGAATGTGGGGGTTTATCGGTTGCAGTTGCAGTCAAAAAACACGATGACTGTACACTGGTTATCTGTCCGGGGCGGCGCGCGGCACTTGCGGAAAGCGGCGCAGGCTGGTAAAAAGTTGGAAGTTGCGATCGCCCTTGGAGTCGATCCCCTGATTATTCTCGCTGCAGCAACCCCAATTCCTGTAGATTTATCGGAATGGTTATTTGCCGGACTTTACGGCGGTTCCGGCGTGCAATTGGCGAAGTGCAAAACCGTAGATTTGGAAGTACCGGCGGACTCGGAAATCGTGTTAGAAGGAACGATTACGCCGGGGGAAGTTCTGCCCGACGGGCCCTTCGGCGATCACATGGGTTATTACGGCGGCGTGGAAGATTCGCCGTTGGTGCGGTTCCACTGCATGACGCACCGCAAAGACCCGATTTATCTGACCACATTTAGCGGGCGGCCGCCGAAAGAAGAAGCAATGATGGCGATCGCGCTTAACCGTATTTATACCCCTATTTTGCGGCAGCAAGTATCGGAAATTGTCGATTTCTTCTTACCGATGGAAGCGCTGAGTTATAAAGCCGCAATTATCTCGATTGATAAAGCATATCCCGGTCAAGCGCGCAGGGCTGCTTTAGCATTTTGGAGTGCATTACCGCAGTTTACTTACACTAAGTTTGTGATTGTTGTGGATAAAAGTATCAACATTCGCGACCCGCGTCAAGTTGTGTGGGCAATTAGTTCTAAAGTCGATCCAGTTCGGGATGTATTTATTCTGCCGAATACGCCCTTTGATACGTTAGATTTTGCCAGTGAAAAGATTGGTTTGGGAGGCAGGATGGGGATTGATGCTACTACGAAGATGCCGCCGGAAAGCGATCACGAGTGGGGGGAAGTTTTGGAGTCAGATCCGGATGTGGCGGCGATGGTAGAAAGGCGTTGGGCTGAGTACGGTTTGGCTGATTTGAATTTGGGAGAAGTCGATCCGAATTTGTTTGGATATGAGATGAAGTAGGGGGGAAACCGTAAAAGCTGAGATATCGCACATCCTCGATCGACCTGTGGGGGCGGGTTTTTCCAACCCTTTATGACACAGATAGACAATCTCAAAAACCCGCCCCCACCAAACGAAAAATCGCAACTTATCTCTTTTTAATGCGATCGGGACTTATGCGCTTCGTCAGAGAAACCGGGTTTTTTGCATTATCTGCAGGCTGTAACGAAGTATTCTGGAAAAAACCCGGTTTCTGGGCCCCATGCGTAAGTCCTGTAGGAAATTGGCAACAATCGCTCTAGCAGTAACAGCTACTCCGTCTCCCGAAGTCGCTGAAGCAGTGCTTGCATTCCTGGATGCTGCGAAAGTTGCGAGTCTTGACCCGTTGACATCGCCTGCTGGAGAAAATAAATGAAATTGCTCCTAACGGTTTGCGTGTTGGGATGATTTTCTCCCAATCTGTTAAACAAGATTTCTAATGCTCGCGCTAACAAAGGTTCCGCCTCCGGGTAGCGTCCCATTTCCTTGTACAGCCAGGCCAGATTGTTCAAACTCTTTGCCGTATCGGGATGGTCGGCTCCGAGCTGTTGCTCCCTGATAGAGAGCGATCGCACATACAAGGGTTCCGCCTCCTGGTAATGTCCCATTGCACTGTATAGTTGTGCCAGATTGTTCAAACTCGTTGCCGTATAGGGATGTTCTGCTCCAAGCTTTTGCTCTCTGATCGCGAGCGATCGCACATACAAGGGTTCCGCCTCCGGGTAGCGACCCATTGCATGGTACAGCAATGCCTGATTGTTCAAACTCAGAGCTGTATCGGGATGTTCCGCTCCGAGCTGCTGCTCCCTGATGGCGAGCGAGCGTACATACAAGGGTTCCGCTTCGGGGTAGCGTCCCATCGCACGGTATAGCTCTGCCTGATTGCTCAAAGTCGTAGCCGTATTGGGATGGTCGGCTCCTAGCTGCTGCTCGTAAATCGAGAGCGATCGCACGTACAAAGGTTCCGCTTCCGCGTAGCGACCCATTGCATCGTACAGGGCTGCCAGATTGTTCAAACTCAGAGCTGTATCGGGATAGTCGGCTCCGAGCTGCTGCTCGTAAATAGAGAGCGATCGCACATACAAGGGTTCCGCCTCTGGGTAGCGTCCCATTGCATCGTACAGCAATGCCAGATTGTTCACACTCTTTGCCGTAAGGGAATGTTCGGCTCCGCAACGTTTCTCTGTCATCTGGAGGCAAGCTTTGAACCACTTTTCTGCCTCTGCCCACAAACTCTGTCCCTTAGCAATCAGCCCCAAAACCGTGAAAGACCACACAGCATCACTATCTTCCAGCAGATGTGACCATTGCTCCGCCACCACCTCCAAATGAGGCAACGCCTCCTTCACCCGTTCCTGCACCTCCAGCGTCACAGTCTGCGGAATCGTCTTCGCCACCGCTGTCAGCGCCGCCGCAAAACTTCTCCGCAAATTCTCAGCATCGGCGTGTCCCTGCAATTTGACCGCAAAAAACTCCCGAATCAAAGCATGAAGTTGATAGCGTGGCTGTAACAGCCCAGATTGACCCGAATCTGAGGTTTCATCCTCCACCAGCGACAGCAAACTCTGTTCCAGCAGTTCGTCATCCCGACAATCCTCCAACTTCTCCTCATCCCAATCTGGCAAACACTCGGCTACCAACTCCCAAGGAATCGCAGCCAGAGCAAACACGCTCAGCAGACAACCCAGCGTCCGCGCCGGAGGTTTCAACTCCGCCCAACTCAACTCAAAAGCTGCCGCCACTCCGCGCCTAGCCGTCATCCCAGCTTCCGCCTCCTGCAATGCCCGCGCCTCCAATCGCTGACTCTGCAACCGTTGCAGCACTGTTGCCAAGGACAGCGCCCGCTTGCGTCGCAGATAGCGCCCCACCAGTTCGATGCCCAAAGGCAAATAATCCAACCACTGACAAAGCGCTTGAGCATCTTCAAGCTGGGCATCAATCCGTCCCAGCCCGTTTCCCGGCAAATCCCCAGCCGTCAGCCGCAGCAAGTTTAGCGCCGCCTCTGGTTTCAAAACTTTTAACGGCAAACACCCCACAGGCGACGGCACAAATTGTCGCGCTGTCAGCAACACCTTAAAGCGGGGATTTCTCGGCAGCAACCGCTGGATCGCGCGGTAATCGCTGACATCATCCAATACCAGCAGAGCATTGCCAGAGGTTTGTTTTGCCCACTCTTCGTAGCAAAACTGCAACCGTTCCTCCAGATTGTCGAGAGTATCCGGCGGCTGAATTCCCATTCGCAGCGCTTTCTGCAACACCTGCGGCGCTAAATTGATTTCCCGCACAAACAGCCACCAAATCCCCGCTGAATACGTATTGTGTTCGCGGTGAAAATTTGCATACTGCCATGCCAATTCTGTCTTGCCGATGCCGCCCATTCCCGACGCAGCGGCAATGGCAACGCGGCTTCCATCCTGCAACAATCCGTGCAATTGCTGCATCTCCTCATCCCGTCCGACAAAGTTTTTTGAACCGAGTTCCGAGGGAATATCGTATAGTTGGTAAAAACTTGTGAAACCTGGATTAAGTGTTTTTCGCTCCAGGTCTAGGACTTTTTTGCTAATACCTTAGCCCACTCCTGAAACGTTGGAAAATGTCGCTGTAAAAACTTCTCTGTATCCAACTCCACTTCATACGCAATTCCCACAAACGGTGGAATTGGTGACATCACGCCTTTAAGTTTCGCGGCCGCTGTTGCTTCCGGTTGGTTTAGCTTGTCCCGAATCTCCTGCAAAATCTGAACTACGTCATCGGGATACTGCCGCTGCACTTCAATTTGCCCAACTTCTTCGACAATCTCGGCAACAATAATCTCAGCCTCATGTTCGGGAATTTCCCCTGTTGTCGTTTGCTGAGCGAGAACCTGCCAATACTCCTCTTCCTGCTCCCGAATCTCCTTGCGTAGCTCTCGGATTTGCTGTTTAATTCGGATCTTTTCTTCTTGCGGTGCTAAATTTAGAGCCTTCTGCTTGCCCACTAATTGGTCTTTCAGATCTTCCAAGTTCTCTTCCATGTCAGACAGACGATTAATTGGCATTAATATAACTCCGGCAGACTGAACAACTCCTGACTTTAGTCTACAGCCGCCAAATTCCAATATACGCAAGTATCGTGTAAAAAGTGCTAACGCAAGAGCCGTCGTTTACGCACAATCAGTTTACTGTTCCAAAATCTCGACTAAATCTTCGATCGCAATATCGAACGCACGAGCCATCTTGTCCAAAGCCGTGTAGTCAACAGTTGCCATACCTGGAGAACTGGCATAGGTGGCGATCGTAGTGTATGGAATACCCGTTCTGTTGGAGACTTCCCTAAGAGTCCAACCCTTCTCTTGAGCAAGTTCTCGAACTCGCAGTCTAATTCGTCCCATTCCGCCCTTGACAATTACGACTACTCGTAATTTAATGAATATACAATTAATAGCGATCGCCCTCGGACCTGAGAAATCTAGAGCGATCGCCTTTCATTCACCACCCACAAAAGTGGGAAGGATTTTCCTATGATACCAAAACAATCGACATATCGCGATCGACTTCAACCTTGGCATCTAATTCGCCACCTCCCCAAGTGTCAGCGGTTAACAGTCGCCCGTTTCGCCCGCCGTCCCGATGCCGAATCTTACTTGAACGCGCTGCGCCGCTTAATGCCGGCAGTCCCGCATACAATTGTGTTCGTAAATGCGGTGTCTGTGTTGGATGAAAACAGCGTTCCAATTCAAACACAATTGCCGATCGAAGTTTAATTGTTGAAAAGTGCGATCGCCCTTCCACAAATAGGAATTATTCTATTTGACCGGAAGTGCGATCGCCCTAATTTTCCCAAAACAACATTGCTAAACTGTAAATAGACTTAAGTCAAGGAGTCACATCAATGCCATCTCCCTTTCCTGGTATGGACCCGTATTTAGAGCATCCCGAACTCTGGCCTGCTCTACACCACTGGCTAATTATTGAAATTGCCAGATTATTATCTCCGCAACTACGTCCTAAGTATTTAGTGTCTGTAGAAGTGAGAATGTATGAAACCGCTGACGACAATTTATCAATTGGCATTCCTGATGTAAACATAATTCAGCCAAGAACCACAACCGAATTAATAACATCAAACGTAGCCGTTGCAGCGCCACCAACACAACCCTTGACAGTAAATATTCCCATGCCCTACCAGGTTCGGGAAGGCTATTTAGAAATTAGAGAAAGAGGAAACCAAGAATTAATCACCCTGATTGAAATCCTATCGCCTAGCAATAAGCGCCCAGGAAAAGGACGACAAATGTACGAAGAAAAGCGAGAAGAAATTTTAGGTAGCCGCACTCATTTAATTGAAATAGATTTATTGCGGCGCGGTCAAAAAATGCCAGTTATTGGCAATGACATTGAAAGCCACTATAGCGTTTTGGTGTGTCGGGGAAATCGCCGTCCCAGAGCAGATTTGTACGCTTTTAATGTGCAGAGCCCGCTGCCTGCCTTTCCTTTGCCACTGCGATCGGGCGATACCGAACCTATAATCAATTTGCAGGAATTATTCACTCAAATTTACGACATAGCAAGTTACGACCTGAAGATAGATTATCGCAACTGGGAAGTCATACCACCGCTGTCAGAAGCCGATACACTTTGGGCAGATGCTTGGTTGCGCGATCGAGGATTGCGAGATTGATTGGGTATCAAACACTGCTACACCGCTGTTGTCTAACTCATCACGATCGTCTGATGAATTAATTTTAATTTCCCAGAAACTTTTAGAGTGAACTTCACGCTCTATGAATTTTTGTTAGAATAGTGTTCTGTGAAATTGTTATGCCATCGCTTATATCTCATGGCTGAATCAAGTTTTGTTCCGACTTACGGTAGCGGGCGATCAACCAGCGATGTTTAAGGGATGGATACAACAACATAGCTGCAAGAGGCAATCCAGATCCCCCCAACGTTAGCAAAGTATAGACATTTATAAAGCCAACTACAAATCCCATACCTAAAGCAATTCCCAGCACAGTGCTTAGTGCTGACAGCGTTAACACAAAGCGATCGAGTGTGATTTCTCTCAAAAAGTCACGATCCAGAAGATGAATAACAATTATATCAACCCAAACTCCAAACGCCGCTCCAAGCATCGCACCTGAGAACGCGCCAAAAATCAGCGCGAACAAGGCACTAGAGAAACCTTGAGCCATCTGTATCGCCAGTCCCGTAATAGTCAGGCCTATACCGCCCCCTATCCAAGCCCATGCTTTAACTCCAAGGTTTGCTCCTGTCCCCCAAATAGTTGCTACTGTGGCAACCGCTAGAGCCATAATTCCTATAGCTGTTTGAGACCAACCTAAACTACCGATGACTATAGTTGTTATTACTGTTGAAAATATGAACAATACTGCCATGCTTTTGTAAGGAGGTTTCTTAACATCAATTGGCAAAGGTGCTGTCTGAACCCTGATAGTTACATCATGTGTTTCTGGCGCGGCATTTGTATGTAAAAGAAGATGACGCTCGTAATGTTTATCTGCTGCAAGGAGGGAAGTGTCTACCGTGATTTCACATTTTACTAAATTCTCCTTAAAACTAGCAGGTGAGAAGCAAATCCAAGCATGGGAATCAGGAGTATGTGGTGGATCTTGAAGATGAGGAGCTACTTCCCAACTTCCCTCTAGCAAAGTATCAGGCATTAAGTTGCGAAAGTGAATTTTTTGTGTTATTTTCTCACCTAGCCGAGTTGCTTGAAAAACCAAATAATTTGTATTTAAGCTGACTTCGGGTACTCGAAAGACATACAACGATTTAAGGTCTTCCAAAGCTGTAACAGCATTTGGATAGCGATCTCTTAGCCTCGGTTGCACCATCTTTTCCAACCAGCTAACAAATGGTAAACTTAGCCGTGGAATTAGCTGGCTGAACCGAATAAGATAGGGGTCATCCTCGTCCGTTAAGTCCTGAAGTGCGGTCGAGGGCGTACCTGTAAGCAAACAAATCAAGGTTGCTCCCAACCCATATAAGTCAGAGGCTTCTGTAGGTTTCCGTAACTGTTCGGGGGGAATAAAACCGGGCGTTCCCTTGAAAACGCTACTGCCAGATACTTCCTGACTGCCAATTCGTGCAAACCCAAAATCGATCAGATAAACCCTGAGTAGATCGTCCACCAGTATATTTTCTGGTTTAATATCTCGATGGATGACTGGCGGAATTCGATTTTGCAAATAAACTAAAATCTCTAGCACGGATACAGCAATTTGCTTAATTTCTTCTGGTTCAAAACTGCGTAACACTCCTAAAGATGGTGCATCGATATACTCCTGCACCATACAGAAACCATCCGACGTGGAAAACCCTCCTAAGTAGCGAGGAATACCAGGATGGTTGAGTCCTTGCAAAACCTGAATCTCTCGTTCATGAACACTAAAAGCTGACCAGTCAGAACCAAATTGAGCAAAACAAAACTGCTTGACAACCACTTGCTGTTTTATATCAGTAGTATCAATAGTTGAGGCAAGCCAGGTAATTCGTCCCCCTTCTCGATTACGTCCTAGTTCGCGGATTACCTCATATCCTTGGCAAGATAAGTCAGGATAATTGTTCATCAGTATTTCCTAAATAATCAAAACACTATTTATTCCTGAATGTTATTGGAATAAGTAACAAAAGTCTAATTATTTGCGGACGATTCCTCTGCAGGCTTCCTAGTAACTTAATGGTTGATATTAACAAATAGCTTTCAACCGCTACTTAACAGCTAAACATCTTGAGTTTGCATCAACCGCTGCTTCAAACGCGCCGGATCTCCCCGATCGACCACTTGGCCCTTTTCCAACAAAAAAGCCCCATCACAATAATTCAACTCATCCAAACGGTGAGTCACCCACAAAGCCGTAATCCCGCGATTTTTCACCAACCGCTGCACCGCCGCCACCAAATCCAACTGAGAATCAGGATCTAACAAAGCCGTCGGTTCATCCAACAGCAGAATTTCGCAGTGACGGGCGATCGCCCCAGCCAGGGCAATTCGCTGCTTCTGACCGCCACTCAAAGCATAAATCGGCCGCCGCTGCAAATCCAGCAAATTCACAGCCTCCAAAGCCTCCGCCACCCTCTCCCGCACCTGAACGTTAGAAAGCTTTTCCTCCACCAAACCAAAAGCCACATCCGCACCCACCGTCGGCATCACCAATTGGTGATCCGGGTTTTGGAACACAAAACCCACCCGCCCGCCGAGGTCAATTTCCCCCGACTGGGGGTGCAGCAGCCCAGCCATCAGCCTCAACAGCGTAGACTTGCCGCTGCCGTTAGTGCCCAAAAGCATCCAAAACTCGCCCTTCGGTACATCCAGAGAGCAACCTTGCAACACTCGATCGCCCGACGGCCAGCAAAAACCCAAATCCCGCACAGCAACGGCTGACTGGCTCATATCGGCACCAACACCCCCAGCCCTCATTCTGCTGTCATCGAGACAAAACCAGGGGATCTGCCTGTAGATGACGCCCCCGATTTCTGAGAAACCACCACCCCAGAAATCTCGCTGCTGAGTACAGCCACCTTTTTCTCAGGATTTTTCTCGCAGGTGAGTTCCAAAATTTGCGGTTGGGAGTTGCGAATCGCCGCCAGCACCTGCTGGTAAACAGTCTCAGCGTCCTCCTCCAACTTCCGCTGCACCGACAGCGAGACGGGCGTATTCTTCACAATGATGTCAATGCTGAACATATAGTCTTAAAAACCTAAGTTTGGAGCTCTATCCTCAGTATATATATAGGACTTACCCACGGAAACCCAGTTTCTTAGAAAAATCAGAGGTTGAGGCCGATATATCTACCAAGCCACCGGGCTTCTGACGCAAAGCGCAGAGACTCCTATCTATATAGTAGAAGTTCCCAAATGCAGGGCAAAGACTTAGGGGACTTCAAGGGCTTCGGGGACTTCGCCCAAGTCAAAAGTCAAAAGTCGGAAGTTTTTTAATAAAAACTTGCTCTTGTAAAGAATTACCTCTATAATCGTCAATACGGTAAAGAAAAGTAAACTCTGTTCATAATCCAACTTGTTTTCTGCTAAGCAGAGGCAACGGTGGAAGACTCATGACTAGAGACAGATCCGTTGTAATTATATCCATTTGGAGATTTGCGTAAATGACAATCGCAGTCGGACGCGCCCAGACCGAAAGAGGCATATTTGATGTCCTCGACGACTGGCTCAAACGCGATC
>NZ_JAUBQE010000132.1:0-2873 GCF_036701115.1 Microcoleus sp. Pol1C5
AAGGGCGGCGACTGGGAATTAGAAGTAAGTACCGGGAAAATTGAAACGCCGCTGGTATTTGAACCCGAAGTATTAGCAGCTTACGAGTATGTTTTGAATAGTTTTGGTGCTGCGACTAATTTTTCCATAACCTCAAGTCTCCGTAAAGTTGCCACTGGGGACTTTAATAAAGACGGCAACCTTGACCTAGCCTTGGCCAGCACTGGAACCAACAGGGTCTCGATCGCATTGGGAGATGGCACTGGCAAATTTGGCGCTGCCACTTATTTTAACACCGACTCGCCGACCGAGCTCTATACCTGGTCTGTCGCTGTAGCCGACTTTAACAAAGACGGTAATTCTGACCTGGTTACAGCTAATAATTTGACTAGCGACGTTTCTCTCCTGTTAGGAAATGGCGATGGCACTTTTGGTTCTGCCACCTACTTTGCTGTGGGGTCAAGTCCCTATACCGTCGCTGTGGGAGACTTCAACGCGGACGGCAATTCTGACTTAGCTACAGCCAATAAAAGCTCTAACGACATCTCCATCTTGCTGGGAAATGGTAACGGTACTTTTGGCACAGCTACTAATTTGAGCGTGGGGTCAACTCCCTATTTTGTGCTTGTCGGCGACTTTAACAAGGATGGCAAGTCAGACTTTGCGACAGCGAACTCGGGTTCTAGCGACGTATCCATCCTGTTGCAGAATGCTGATGGCACTTTCGGTATCGCCACTAACTTTACCGTTGGAAATAGCCCTAATTACATTGCTTTAGGAGACTTTAATGGGGACAATAATCCTGACTTAGCAACCAGCAATGAAGGCTCAAACGACGTATCAATACTGTTAGGAAGTGGCACGGGAAGCTTTAGTGCAGCTACCAACTTTGGCGTTGCAACACAACCTCTTGCTATTGCTAGTGGCGACTTCAATGCAGATGGAAAGCTTGATTTAGCCACAGCCAACAATGGATCGGGCGATGTCTCCGTCTTGTTTGGAAGTGGCAATGGCAGCTTTGGGACTGCCACTAATCTTACTGTAGGAACGAATCCCCAAGGTATTGCTGTAGGTGATTTTAACAAAGATGGCTTATCTGATTTAGCTACGGCGAACTTTGGTTCATACAATGTCTCAGTTCTACTCAATACAACACCTGTGGTGAATTTCGGTGCGACAACCTACGCTGGCACTGAAGCAACCGCAGATACAGTTGTTAATATTCCCGTCACTCTCAGTGCCACTCCCTTGAGCGATGTAGTTGTACCAATTGTCATCGACCCCAGCAGTACAGCCACCGAAAATTCTGACTACACCTTTTCCCCTCCAACTGTTACATTCCCCGCCGGCACTACTACTCTCACCCAAGATGTTGCAGTTACTATCAAACCCGACAATCTCCCTGAGAACGATGAAACCGCAATCCTCAACTTTGGCGCAATCACCGGTGGCGTGGCCGATACAACCAAACAAACAACACTAACTATTGCAGCTAACGGGAGTGTTTCTTACGCTGTCGCAGCCGATATTGCCAGCATGGACGAAGGTAATAGCGGCACAACTCCTCTGACTTTTACCGTGAATCGCAGCGACGGCACTGGTGCAGCAAGTAGCATCAATTATGCAATTGGAGGAACTGCTACAAACGTCAGCGATTACAATAATATTGGCGGGACTTCTGGGGCAACGGGTATTAGTGGCACAATCAATTTTGCGGTAGCGGAAACATCTAAAACTATTACATTAAATGTGGTAGGCGACGGATTAGTAGAACCCGACGAAACAGTTGAAATTACGCTGTCGAATCCTGTTGCACCGGGGCCGACACCTACCTTTACTGCTGCAACTGCTACAACTACCATCACAAATGATGACTCTGCCGGTTTCAGCATTGCACCTACGAACATCACTGCTACAGAAGGCGGCGCAACTGGCAGTTACAAAATCAAGCTAACTTCGGAACCGACGGCACCGGTTAATATTAGCTTTAATACTGGCAATGCAATTAGCCCGATCGCCACACCGATTACTTTTGACAGCACTAACTGGAATGTCGATCAAACTGTCACTGTTAGTGCGATCGACGACAATGTAGCACAAGGAACCCACAGCGGCACGATCGCTCACACAGTTACCAGTACCGATGCCAGTTATAACGCCAAAGTGATTCCCGATGTGACGGCATCAATTACTGATAACGATAGCCCCGGTGTTTCCATTGTGCAATCGGCAGGCAGTACAAATATTGCTGAAGGCGGTGCAACGGCTACCTACGGCGTAGTTTTGACTACCGCACCTGCTGCCAACGTTACGATTAATTTTGACACTGGGACTCAAATTAGTGCGATCGCACCTCTGACTTTCACCCCCAGTAATTGGAATGTTGCTCAAAATGTGACCGTTAGTGCGATCGAGGACAGCATAGCCCAAGGAACCCGCAGCGGCACGATTACTCACACTTCTGTCAGTACCGATACTTTGTATAATGGGCTGGCGATTTCTCCTGTGACTGCCACGATTGCTGACAACGATACCGCAGGCGTGAGTATTTCACCTACGAGTACAACTGCTACCGAAGGATTTGCGGGCACGTACAGGGTTAAGTTAAAATCCGAGCCGCTCGCGCCTGTGACGCTTAGTTTCGCTACAGGGGATCAAATAAATCCGATCGCCCCAATTACTTTTGACAGCACTAACTGGAATGTGGATCAGACTGTCACTGTTAGTGCGATCGATGACAGCATAGCCCAAGGAACCCACGGCGGCACGATCGCTCACACTTCTGCCAGCACCGATACCAAGTATAATGCGCTGACAATTTCTCCTGTGACTGCCACGATTGCTGACAACGATACCGCAGGCGTGAGTATTTCACCTACGAGTACAACTGCTAC